>SCVU01000204.1 GCA_004296785.1 Planctomycetota bacterium | reverse complement strand
GCGCGCGGGGCTCGCGGCGCTCGCCGCAGCGCTCGACTGGCGCGACGCGAGCCTGCGCATCACGTACAGCGCCGGCGCGGACGGCGAGCCGCCGCTGCTCGTCGTCAGCGCGCGCGCGGTCACGCGCTGGCCCGACGCGGGCCTGCGCGTGCTCGTGTCGAGTCACGCGAAGCTCGCGGCCGATCCGCTCGAGCGCATCAAGCACACGAACCGGCTGCGCAACCACCTCGCGCGCGACGAGGCCGTGCGCGCCGGCTGCGACGAAGCGCTGATCGCGACGGAAGCGGGCGATCTGTCCGAGGGCACGCTGTCGAATCTGTTCGTCGCGCGCGGCGGCGTGCTGCTGACGCCCGCGCTCGAGCGCGGCTGTCTGGCCGGCGTGACGCGCGATCACGTCGTCGCGTCGGTGCGCGCGGACCCGCTGTTCGGCGGGCGGCGCTGCGAAGTGCGCGAGACGCGCATCGAACCGGCGGACATCGCGGCTTCCGACGAGGTGCTGCTCACCAACACGTCCGGCCGCGTGCTCGGCGCGCTCGAGGTCCGTCCGCTGCGCGCCGGACTGCCCGGTTCGGCCGGTCCGCTCGCGCGCGCGCTGCGCGCGCGAACGGCCGCGCTCGAGCAGGCTTACCGCGCACTTCCCGCGCGCACAATCCTCGCCCGCGCAACGGATTGAACTCCAACTGTCGTATCTGATTCGGGTTTGCCTAGAATCCGGTCGTCCAAGGTCACCGCACTCCGGATATCGCCATGTTCCGAAGCACTTTCCTGGCGCTCGCCATCGCCCCGTTCCCGTCCGTCCTCGTCGCCGCTCCCGCGCTCCATCCGCCCGTGTCGGATGCGAAGCCGGCGGGGCAGGATGCGAAGCCGGCCGCGAAGCCCGACAAGACCGAGGAGATCAAGAAGCTCTGCTCGGACTTCGACGGGCACATCACGCAGCGCGGCAAGCAGGACGACGAGGCCTGCAAGCTGATCGAGCAGATGCTCGTCAAGTTCCCCGAGTGCGGGCCGAAGGATCGCGAGGCGATCGTCGCGGCGCTTGCGAAGAGCTTCGATCAGAAGCGCGTGCCGCCCGACGAGGAGAGCCAGGACCTGGCCAAGGTCTACAAGCTCTACACGACCGCGGTCGTCGCGATGTCGCGGATGGGGCCGGAGAGCGTCAAGCCGCTGCAGAAGCTGATCGGCGACCGCGGCCACAAGGCGAACCTCGACCTGCTGCGCCGCGCGATCCTGTCGCTCGGCAAGACGAAGGACGCGGGCAGCGTCGCGTTCCTGCTCGACCTGCGCAACCACAAGGACAACGTGCTCGTCGCGGCTGCCGCCGAGGCGCTCGGCGAGTACAGCGAGCTCGCGCTCGACAAGCGCAAGCAGATCTTCGAGGACCTCTTGAAGGTGCTGATGGCGCTCAAGGTCGAGGTCGATGCGGCGCAGGCCGGCGGCACTCCGGACAACGACAAGAGCGAGCGCTACCAGACGATCTCCGGGCCGATCCTCGGCACGCTGCAGCGCCTGTCGGGCCACGAAGAGCGCGAGCCCGAGAAGTGGCAGACGTGGTGGAACAACAACAAGAAGAAGAAGTGGCCGGTCGAGTGATCTTCGGAGGAGGGGGCGCGCTCGCGCTCGGGCTGCTGCTCGCGGCACCGACGTGCGGGCGGCCCAGCCCGAACGTTCAGGCCGCTGGTGCTCCGGCGCGCGTCGCAGAAGTCGCGGCGGCGCCGGCGGTCGTTTCGGGAGCGAGCGCGCCTGCGGACGAGCTTGCCGCGCTGCGCGAACAGCTCGCCGCGCGCGACGCCGAGATCCGCCGGCTCAAGCACGAGCTCGGCATCGAACAGCAGCGCCGCTACGACCGCGAGGTCACGTGGCTCGAGTACAACCGCTGGCTCGCGCGCCTGCCGCTCGGCGAGCAGGGCAAGAACCTCGTCTTCCCGCTCGACCCGAGCCTGATCCCGCCCGAGTCGCAGCCTTCCTTCGCGCCCGCCTCGAAGCCCGCGCCCGCGCCGCCCGCGCCGGAGGCCGTGCGCGCCGGCGAGCTCGCCTCGCGCATGAACGCGCTGCTGTGGAGCGACGGCATCCGCGACCTGTCGGTGCTCGACGGCGGTCGCGTCGGCCCCGATCTCGAGCATCCGGCGTGGATCGGGCCGGTGCTGTTGCGCCGCGTCGACGGCGACGGCCGGCTCGCAGGCAGCCTGGTCGCGGATCGCATGCGCCTGGAGTGCAGCCGCGCCGCGCGCACGGTGACGATCGTGCTCGAAGGCGGCTACGAGCAGGTCGACGGCGCGCGCACCGAGTTCGAGCCGATCGGCCGGCGCATCCTGTTGCCGCTCGTCGATCCCGATCGCTGGCTCGAGGGCTGTCCGGATCTGTTCGCCGCGGATCAGCAGCTGTCCAGACGCGACGACGGCCTGTGGGACAAGCCGCGCGTGCGCGCGGCGCTCAATCGCCTGCTCGCCGAGGACGCCGCGCACGGCTACTGGCAGGTCAAGGACATCGGCGGCATCCGCGGCGCCGAGTTGCGCGACGTGCAACTGCTCGCGCTCGACCGCGCGGGGCGCATGCAGCGCCTCGCGTTCTGCGACACGCTGACGCTGCGCGCGAGCGCGTCGGGAGTCGAGCTCGCGCTGCGCGACGGCGCGGTCGTGCGCGATGGCCGCAAGGCGCCGTTCCCCGAGGGGCGCATGCGCATCGTGCTGCCGCACGCGAGCGCGGCGGAGTTCGCGGCCGCGCGGATCCCGGGATTCGCCGAGCCGGATCTGTTGCCCGGCGTCGCGGCCGATGCCGAAGCCGCCGCGCCCGCCGCGGCGGACGAGGCGCAGCGCTAGCGCATGGCACGTTCGCGCGAGCCCGAGCCGGGCCTGTTCGACGCGCCGGCGCCCGAGCCGGCGCCGCTCTCGGTCGGCCAGCTCGCGAAGCTCGTCAAGGCGCGCCTCGCCGAACTCGGCCGCGTGCGCGTCGAGGGCGAGCTGTCGCGCCTGAACTGGGCCTCGTCGGGCCACCTGTACTTCACGCTCAAGGACGAGAGCGCGGCGCTGTCCTGCGCGGTGTGGAAGAGCGCGCAGGCGCGCGCGTTCGCCGTGCAGCCGACCGAGGGCGCGCGCGTCGTCGCGACCGCGCGCGTCGACTTCTACGAGCCGCGCGGTTCGCTGACGCTGATCGTCGAGCGCCTCGAGCCGCTCGGCCTGGGCGCGCTGCTCGTCGAGCTCGAGAAGCTCAAGGCCGAGCTGCGCGCGCGCGGCTGGTTCGACCGCAAGCGGCCGCTGCCGGTGCTGCCGCGCTGCGTCGGCGTCGTCACGAGCCGCGACGGCGCCGCGTGGCAGGACTTCCAGCAGACGCTGCGCAAGCGCTGGCCCGACTACCCGGTGCGGCTGTGCCACACGCAGGTGCAGGGGCCCGGCGCGGCCGCGTCGATCGCGCGCGCGATCGCGCGCCTCGCCTCGAGCGGCGTCGACGCGATCGCGCTCGTGCGCGGCGGCGGCTCGCTCGAGGATCTGTGGGCGTTCAACGAGCGCGCGGTCGCCGAGGCGATCTGGAACTCGCCGGTGCCGGTCGTGTCGGGCGTCGGGCACGAGACCGACGTCACGCTCGCCGACCTCGTCGCCGACCTGCGCGCGCACACGCCGACCGACGCGGCGCAAAGCCTGATCCCGCTGCGCGCCGAGTACGACGAGCGGCTCGAGCGCGCGTTCGCGTACCTCGGCGAGGCGATCCACGCGCGGCTCCTGCAGGCGCGGCACGCGGTCGAGCTCGCGGCGGGGCGGCGGCTGTGGCTGTCGCTGCGCGCGCGCGTCGAGCGCGAGCGCGGCGCGCTGGCCCGGCTCGCGGCGCG
>SCVU01000203.1 GCA_004296785.1 Planctomycetota bacterium | reverse complement strand
TGCGTGTCCTTGCCGGAATGCACCTGCAGCGCGAAGTGCCCCTCGAGATCGAGCGGATCGAGCCGATCCGCCGTCGGCACGCCGTTGACCCACGCGCGGATCCACGGGCCGTCGCAGACGATGCGGTAGCGATTCCACGCGCCGGGCTTGAACGCCTTGCGCGCCGCTTCGTCGTCCGACAGATCGTCGAGCCAACCGCGCCGCGCCTCGTCGTACAGACCGCCCGACCACGCCCGTACGCTCGGATCGATCTCGATCTGGTAGCCGTACAGCCGGCCCTTGTCGTTGACGTGGCTGCGCAACTGCACGCCGGAGTTGCCGGGCGCTTCGTTGCGCAGTTCGAGCTCGAGCTCGAAGTCCGCGAACGCGCGGTCGCTGACGAGGAAGCTCTGCGCGCCGCCGCCGACCTTGCCGACGATCTCTGCGCGGTTCAACTCGCCGGGCTCGACCGTGTAGAGCGCATCGCCGAGCGCGTGCCAACCGCCGAGCGTGCGACCGTCGAACAGCGGCGCCGGCCGCGACGCCGCGCTCTCGGCCTGCGCGAACGCAGCGGCGGCGAGCAGCACCGCGCACCCGACTTGTGCGACCCGGATCACGACCGCATGCTCGGTCCAGGAGCCGCTCCATGGCAAGAACCAAGGGCAATGTTCTGATCGGTCAATCGGGCGGCCCGACCGCCGTGATCAACCAGTCGATGGTCGGCGTCGTCGAGCAGGCGCGCAAGGATTCGCGCGTGCGCCACGTGCTCGGCGCGCGCCACGGCGTGAAGGGGATGCTCGAGAACTCGATCGTGCGCCTGGACAAGCAGCCGCCGGCGCTGCTCGCCGAGATCGCGAAGCAGCCGGGCGCCGCGCTCGGCTCGGTGCGCAAGAAGCCGACCGAGGAGGAGTGCGCGCGCATCGTCGAGTTCTGCCGCGCCAACGACGTGCGCTGGCTCTACTACATCGGCGGCAACGACTCGGCGGAGACCGCGCAGTTGTTCGAGCTCGTCGCCGAGCGCTCGACCTGGGACATGCAGGTCCGCCACGTGCCGAAGACGATCGACAACGATCTGTGCGAGACCGACCACTGCCCGGGCTACGGCTCGGCCGCGCGCTTCGTCGCGCTCGCGCTGATGGGCGACGACCTCGATTCGCGCGCGCTGCCCGGCGTGAAGATCGACGTGATCATGGGGCGCGACGCGGGCTGGCTGACCGCGGCGAGCGCGCTCGCGCGCCACCGCGACGGCGACGGACCGCACCTCGTCTACGTGCCCGAGCGGCCGTTCGATCTCGACGCGTTCACCGCCGACGTCGAGCGCGTGCGCGCCGAGCTCGGCCGCTGCGTCGTCGCGGTGTCGGAGGGCGTGCGCGGCGCCGACGGCAAGACCGTCGCGGTGACGAAGGAGGTCGACGCGCACGGCAACGCGGTGCTGTCCGGCTCCGGCACGCTCGGCGATTTTCTCGCGGCACAACTGCGCCAGCGCCTGGGCGCGAAGCTGCGCGTGCGCGCCGACACGTTCGGCTACCTGCAGCGCAGCTTCTACGGCTGCGTGTCGCGCGTCGATGCGCGCGAGGCGCGCGCGGTCGGCCGCTTCGCGGTGCGCTCGACGAAGGACGGCGCGGCGCGCAGCGGCTCGATCGCGCTGCAGCGCGCGCCGGGCAAGGCGTACCGCGTCGAGTGCGGCCTCGTCGCGCTCGAGAAGGTCGCGCACGTGACGAAGCCGGTGCCCGCGGAATTCCTCGCCGCGGGGCCCGACGTCAGCGCGAAGTTCCTCGCGTACGCGCGGCCGCTGGTGGGGGAGCTGCCCCGGCCGGCGCAGCTTCGCTAGAGCGCGTCGCTGCGCTACAGTGCCGCGCTTCGAGGCCGCGCTCCAGCCGCGCGCCTCGCCCCCCGATGACCACGCCCGCCGCCTCCGAGCTTCCGCCCGCGGTCCCGCCCGAATCCCAAGGCGGCGCCGAATCGCAGAGCCCGTACCGCAATCTGTGGGTGCCGCTGATCGTCGTGCCCGCGCTGATCGGCATCGTGCTGGTCGTCGTGTTCGTGCTGTTCGGCGCGGTCTCGGGCAAGGAGGCGCCGCCCGAGGAGAACCTCTCGCGGATGCTCGACGGCGGCAAGAACGAGCGCCAGCAGGCGTCGTTCGGCCTCGTGCGGCAGATTCTCGAGCGCAAGGACGCGATCGCGCGCGGCGAACCGGCCACGTTCGCGATCACGCCCGTGTTCAGCGAGCGCCTGACGTCCGCATTCGATTCGGCGGACTTGCGCGACGAGGAGCAGTACGAGCAGGCGTACCTGTGCGCGAACGTGCTGTTCGAGCTCGGCGAGCCGGGCGGATTCGAGCGGCTGGTCCAGCTCGCCGATGCATCCGACACCGCCGATCCCAAGGGGTTCGTGCGCTTCACGCTGCTGAGCAGCTTCGGCGCATTGGCCGAGCGGCTCGATGCGGCGCAGCGCGCGCGCGCGAACGAACTGCTCGTGCGCTTCGTCGAGCACAGCGACCCGGGGCTCGTGCGCGCGGCGGCGATGTCGCTGCAGCGCTACCCGTCCGACGCGTCGGCGGCCGCGCTGCGCGGGTTGCTCGGCTCGAGCGAGCTCGACCTGCGCGGACAGGCCGCGATCTCGCTGTCGCACCTCGGCGACGCGGCCGGCGCGGGCGTCCTCGTCGAGATGCTCGAGCCCGGCGCCTACGAGCGGGCGCACGCCGCCCAGTCGCACAAGTTCGCGAAGGCCAGGGACGTCTCGCAGGCGCGTGTCAAGGCGCTGGAGGCGCTGCTGCGCCTCGGCGACCCGGCGCACCGGGCGCGCATCGAGGAACTCTCGCGCACGGACGCGGACCTCGGGGTGCGCGAGGCGGCGATCCGGGCCCTGTCGGCCGCACCCAGCCGCTAGGAGTTGAGGCTGGGCGGACCGCCGACTTGCTCTCGATTCGACGCTTCCTTTTCCCTAGCATCTGCGGCACTTCGAGCAGGTCTTCGCGCGGCGCGCCCGCACCGACCGACCTGCATGACGCCCTGCGCGCCAGGGCGACCGTCCCCCGGAGTCGACCGTGACCGAGACCAAGGATCAGACCACAGGCCAGCCGAGCGAGCCCGCAGCGCCGGCGCCGTCCACCCCCGAGGCCGTCCGCGCCCCGCTGCGCGGCGAGGTGTCGCGACGCGGATTCCTGTCCGTCGTCGGCGTCGGTTGGGCCGTTTTCACGGCCGGCGCGCTCGCGCAGATCGGCGCGCTGACGCGCTTCCTCTTCCCGAACGTGCTCTACGAGCCGCCGCAGGAGTTCAAGATCGGCTTCCCGGCCGAGTTCGCGGTCGACTCGGTCGACGAGCGCTTCAAGGCCTCCTACGCGGTGTGGATCGTGCGCGACGCGGGCGGGTTCTTCGCGCTCTCGACCGTCTGCACGCACCTCGGCTGCACGCCGAACTGGCTGCCGGCGGAAGAGAAGTTCAAGTGCCCGTGCCACGGGTCGGGCTTCATCAAGACCGGCATCAACGTCGAAGGCCCCGCGCCGCGACCGCTCGAGCGCTTCAAGGTCACGCTCGCGGAGGACGGCCAGATCCTCGTCGACAAGAACACGAAGTATCAGGAAGAGAAGGGCCAGTGGTTGCTCGACGGCTCGTACCTGCCGTACACCGCCTGATCGAACGCCGCACCCGCCGACCGGCGCCGCGCCGGTCGCATGCTCTCGCCGACTCGGACCCCGCACGCTCCCGCGCCCCCCAAGCTCCTTAGCGCTCGATGAAGAAGCTGCTCGACGCGACTTACAAGTCCCAGCTGTGGAAGTCGGTCTTCCGACACGGCTACCCGGACACGCCGCGCAACCGCACGCTCGCGGTGCTGTCGAACGTGTTCCTGCACCTGCACCCGGTCAAGGTGCGCCGCAGCGGCATCCAGCTGTCGTACACGTGGTGCATGGGAGGACTGACGTTCTTCCTGTTCCTGATCGAGACCATCACCGGTCTGTTGCTGATGTTCTACTACCGCCCGACGGCGGAGCTCGCGTACCAGGACATCATGGCGCTGCGCGAGCACGTGCCGATCGGGATCATGCGCGAGCTGCACAGATGGTCAGCGCACATGATGGTGATCACGGTGTGGCTGCACATGTACCGGGTCTTCCTGACCGGCAGCTACAAACCGCCGCGCGAGTTCAACTGGAACGTCGGCGTGATCCTGCTCGTGATCACGCTGCTCTTGTCGTTCACCGGCTACTTGTTGCCGTGGGACCAGCTCGCCGTGTGGGCGATCACGGTCGGCACGAACATGGCGCGCGCGACGCCGTTCCTCGGTCACGAAGGTCCGGGCGCGGCGCTGATCAGCTTCGGCGGGCTCGACTTCGTGCACGCGGGCGACGACGTGCGCTTCGGCCTGTTGGCCGGGCGCTTCGTCGGTGAAGGCGCGCTGCTGCGCTTCTACGTGCTGCACTGCGTCGGGTTCCCGCTGGTCGCCGCGACGCTGATGGCGGTGCACTTCTGGCGCGTCCGCAAGGACGGCGGCATCTCCGGTCCCCTGTAGCCTCCACGGAAGCCACCACGAAGCCGAATGGGCGACCAACTCAAACACGCCGTCAACTGGCTGACCGAGCCGACCCGCTACTTCCTCGGGTTCGGGCTCGCGATCGTGCTGGTGCTGTACTTCCGCAAGTTCTTCGCGAAGTCGATCGTCATCATCGCCTTCTTCGTGCTCGGCGGGGCGTTCCTCGCGTTCGCGTGGAAGGACCCGAACTTCGCGAAGATCATCGGCAAGCCGGACAACGTGCCGATCGTGATCCTGCTCGCGACGGTCGTGTTCTTCTCGTGGCTCTCGCTGCGCAAGAGCGTGATCAACGACGAGCGCATCGCGCGCGGCGACCCGACGCTGGAGGGCGACTTCAACCGGCAGAAGGTCTTCACCTGGCCGGACCTCGTCTACACCGAGTTCATCTGCCTGATCCTGTTCACGGCGGCGCTCGTGATCTGGTCGATCGTGCTCGAGGCGCCGCTGGAAGAGCCCGCCGCGACCGCGCGCACGCCGAACCCGTCGAAGGCGCCGTGGTACTTCCTCGGGCTGCAGGAGCTGCTCGTGTACTTCGACCCGTGGATCGCGGGCGTGCTCCTGCCGAGCTTCATCATCGTCGGCCTGTGCGCGATCCCGTACGTCGACACGAACCCGAAGGGCAACGGCTACTACACGTTCAACGAGCGCAAGTTCGCGATCTCGTTCTTCTGGGTCGGCTTCGTGCTGTTCTGGGTGTCGTTCGTCATCCTCGGCACGTTCTTGCGCGGCCCGAACTGGTCGTTCTTCGGCCCGTTCGAGTACTGGGACCTGCACAAGCTCGAGCCGATGGTGAGCGTCGACCTCTCGACGTACTTCTGGGTCAACCTGCTCGGCCAGCCGCGGCCCGACAACATCCTCTTGCGCGAGGCGCCGGGCTTCGCCTTCCTCGGCGGCTTCTTCCTGCTGCTGCCGCCGCTGCTCGCGAAGACGGTGTGCCGCTCGATGTTCCAGCAGATCGGGATGGTCCGCTACCAGATCATGATGCACATGCTGCTCTGGTTCGGGCTGATCCCGCTGAAGATGCTGCTGCGCTGGACCGTCGGCCTGAAGTACATCGTCGGCATCCCCGAGTGGTTCTTCAACATCTAGCGCAGCGCCCGGCGCGCCGCTCGCGCGCGCGCCGCTCACCCCGCACGACTCCGCTTCGCTCCTCCTCGAGACTCCGGTGACGCATGGCTGATCGCGGCGACACGCACTACCACATCAAGCACCTGAACCTCTGGTTCGCGCTCTCGAGCCTGTTGCTGCTCGCGACCTCGGTCTGGATGGTCCTCGACGACGCGAGCCGTCCGTGGAAGGGGCACCAGCGCGAGTTCCGCGCGCTCGACCTCGAGCGCACGCGCGCGTCGCTCGAGTCGGCGGCGCTCAAGGAGCAGGCGAGCCGCGGCGCGGCGCTGCAGGGCGACGTGCAGAAGGCGGCCGTCGCGCTCGACGCGCGGCAGTCCGACATCGCGGCGCAGCAGGAAGTCGTGCGCGTCGCGAAGGGCGAGTACTTCGTCAAGGAGACCGCGTCGAAGTTCGCCAAGGCCGAGTACGACTGGCAGCGCTACCTCGTCGACGAGCACCGCCTCAAGCACAACGACCCCGCCTACGGCGAGGAGGCGCTCGGCAAGGTCTACGCGACGATGCAGGAGGCCGCGTTCGAGAAGGAGCAGTCGGCGCGCAAGCTCGCGCTGGCCGAGGCCGACCTCGCGAAGCTCAAGGCGCCGCTGACCGAGGCCGAGCGCGCGCTGAAGACGGCGACGAAGGACGTCGAGCTCGTGCGCTCGAAGCTCGAGAAGCTCGATCCGAGCGCCAAGCCCGCGCAGATCGCCAACGTCGTGCGCGACTTCCCGGGCCTCGATTTCATCGGCCCGAACCTGAAGGTGCAGAAAGTCGCGCTCGACAACCTGACCTTCGAGCTCAACTTCACGAAGAAGAAGCGCATCGACATGTGCCAGAGCTGCCACATGGGCATCGATCGAGCCGGGCTCGACGACGCCGCGCAGCCGTACACGTCGCACCCGCGCCTGGACCTGTTCCTGACCGCGAAGTCGTCGCACCCCTTGTCGAAGGTCGGCTGCACGATCTGCCACCGCGGCTGCGGCGAGGCGCTCGACTTCGTGCGCGTCGACCACCGCCCGCTGACGGACAAGCAGCAGGAGGAGTGGGAGGCCGAGCACCACTGGCACAAGCAGCACCACTGGGACTACCCGATGCTGCCGAGCGGGATGGCCGAGGCCGGCTGCGTGCAGTGCCACAAGGACTCGATGGAGCTGATCGCGCCCGACGCGCCGCGCGTGTCGAAGGGCTACCAGCTGTTCGAGGAGTACGGCTGCTACGCGTGCCACAAGGTCGAGTGGTTCCCGACGACGCGCAAGCCGGGGCCGTCGCTCAAGAACCTGATGGCGAAGCTCACGCCGGAGTTCATCGCGAGCTGGATCGCGCACCCGAAGGCGTTCCGTCCGACGACGCGGATGCCGCAGATCTTCAACCTCGAGAACTTCGCCGACGAGGAAGTCGTCGTGAAGTCGAAGTACGGCGAGGGGCGCGAGCTCAAGGGCCGCGAGTGGAACGACTCCGCGGTCGCCGCGGTCACGACGTTCCTGCAGGTGCGCCACCCGGTGCAGAAGGTCGCGCCGATGCCGCTCGAGGGCGACGCGGTGCGCGGGCGCGAGGCGTTCCGCCTGGCGGGCTGCCTCGGTTGCCACAACACGGCGCCGTACGGCACGGAGCCCGCGCCGATCGGCGGCGACATGACGCACGAGCGCACGGGCGAGAACGAGATGGGCCCGAACCTGCGCGGCGTCGCGACGAAGCTCAACGCCGACTGGCTCTACGCGTGGGTCAAGGATCCCGCGCAGTACTGGCCCGACACGCGCATGCCGAACCTGCGGCTGTCGGACCAGACCGCGGCGGACATCACCGCGTACCTGATGCAGGATCCCGACCAGATCTTCCACGACGTGCCGCAGGGCTGGAAGACCGAGCTGCCGCCCGCATCACTCGAGGTGCTGCAGGAGCAGGCGCGCTGGTTCTTCCTGCGCGACGGCCGCGCGACGCTCGAGGCGCGCTTCGAGGGCAAGGACGACAAGCACCGCTGGGACCGCCTCGGTGATCTGCAGGTCGCGGTCGGCGAGAAGTACGTGACGCACCAGGGCTGCTACTCGTGCCACGAGGTCGCCGGCATGGAGACGATGATGCCGATCGGCGCCGAACTGACGGCGTGGGCGACGAAGACGGTCGACAAGCTCGACTTCGGCTTCATGCCCGACATCCTCGCGCAGACGCACGGCTGGGACGAGCACGACGTCGAGCTGTACAAGAGCTACCACAGCAACTTCCTGACGCAGAAGCTGCACGCGCCGCGCTCGTACGACCGCAAGAAGATCAAGAACCCGACCGAGAAGCTGCGGATGCCGTACTTCGGGTTCAGCGAGGAGCAGATCCAGGCGCTGACGACGTTCGTCGTCGGCCTGGTCGAGGACGAGGTGCAGCGCGCGAAGATGCTGCCGAACGCGAGCCAGAAGGCGCGCGACGCCGGCCTGCGCGCGGTGCGGCAGAACAACTGCGCGGCCTGTCACGTGCTCGAGCCCGGGCTCGTCACGTTCAAGGACGAGAACGGCGTCGCGCACACGGTCGGCGCGGAGATCCGCAAGCTCGAGGGCGAGAAGCTCCCGCCGCGCATGGACCGCTGGTCCGAGCACTGGGCCGACTACGTCGCGTACATGAAGAGCGAGGACGAGGAGTTCGATGCGGATGCGGCCGAACTCTCGCTGCGCCTGCTGCGTCCGGAGCCCGACTTCGGCGACATCGGCGACACGATCGCGATCCAGGCGAAGGACCTGCTCGAGGTGCGCGCGCCGGTCGGCGGCGATCTCGTGCGCGTCGTCACCGACTGGTACTTGAAGCCGCTCGTCGCGGACGAATCCGGCGAGAACGAGGTCAGCCGCACGCCCGATCCGGACGGCGGCGTCGGCGACGTCGACGGCGTGTTCCGCAAGTACTCCGAGGAAGAGCTCGACAAGGTGCGCTGGACGTTCGCGCCGCCGGTGCTGCTCGGCGAAGGCGACAAGCTGCAGCGCGACTGGTTCTACGCGTTCCTCAACGATCCGATCACGCTGCGCCAGCAGTTGCGCGTGCGCATGCCGAGCTTCCACTACGACGCGGGCGAGGCCGGCGCGATCGCCGACTACTTCGCGTACGAGGCCGAGCGCGACTGGCCGGCCTACTACGCGCGCAAACTGCGCCTCGCGCGCAAGCTGTCGCTCGACGAGCTCGCCGGCGCGATCGGCATCCCGAGCGCGACGCTCGCGTCGATCGAGAACGGCGGCCGCGCCGAGATCCAGGCGAGCTTCGCGAAGGTGAAGGCCTGGGGCGACGCGCAGGGCTTCGACGGCGTGGCGCCGGCGGTCGATCCGCGCTACGAGCGCGTCGTGCGCCGCTCGCCCGCGCACGTGTCGGCGCTGCTCGCCGCGGATCCGAAGCAGCTCGCGCGCGCCGAGAAGCTCGCGCGCGATGCATCGGGCCCGTACTGCGTGCAGTGCCACTACTTGAACGGGCAGGGCCCGGGCGGCGGCTCCGCGCTGCCGATCCAGTGGGCGCCCGACCTGAAGAACACGCACGAGCGCCTGCGCGAGGACTGGGTCCACACGTGGATCCAGAACCCCGGCAAGGTCTACCCGGGCACCTCGATGCCGGTGAACTTCCCGGCCGACAAGGAGTCGCACCAGGCGCTGTACCCGGGCAAGGCCGAGGTGCAGATCCAGGCGCTGCTCGATTGGCTCTACAACCTGGGCCGGCAAGACCTTCCGACGGGTAACTGACCTGTCGGCGCGGCTTGCCGCAGTGCGTTCCGCGGCCTAGGAGCCGCGGCTCCAGTCGATACTCGAGCGGCGGGCTGTCACACTATCGGGCCCCCGCGATCCAACCCGGTTTCGCCCCATCCCCGCTGTCCACGCGCCCGCCGGAACACCGCGCGGCGCGACAACTCCCCACAACACACATGAAGATCCTCACTGTTTCCGCCCTCGTCCTCGGCTCCGCGATCTGCGCGGCCGCCGCGATCCCGTTCTCCAAGACCGCTCCGACTTCGGCCGAGACCGGCACCGTTCAGGTGAAGGTCATCTGGGAAGGCGAGAAGCCCGAGGCGCTGCCCGCGCTCGCGATCCCGGCCGACGCGGCGAAAGGCTGCTGCGCGGAAGGCACTGCGATGGACACGACGAACCAACAGCGCCTGATCGACGCCAGCGGCGGCGTCGCGAACGCGGTGCTGACGATCGCGGTGAAGGACATGCCGGTCAAGGTGCCCGAAGGTCGCAAGTACCACCTCGACCAGAAGAGCTGCCGCTACGAGCCGCACGTGCAGGTCGTGCCGATGGGCGCGACGGTCGAGTACCTGAACAGCGACTCGGTCGCGCACAACGTGCACGTGTACGCGCAGAAGAACGGCGACCAGAACAACTCGGTCGCGGCGGGCAGCAAGGCCGAGCAGAAGCTCGAGAAGGCCGAGCTCGTCACGATCAAGTGCGACATCCACTCGTGGATGTCGTCGTACATCTTCGTCACCGACGACCCGATCTACGGCGTGACCAAGGCCGACGGCTCGGCGACGCTCGAAGGCGTGCCGGCCGGCAAGTACAAGGTCGCGTTCTGGCACGAGCACGAGTCGATCGGCAAGGGCAGGAGCGAGGAAGTCACCGTCGAGGCCGGCAAGACGACCACGGTCGAGATCAAGGTCGGCGGCAAGAAGAAGAAGTCGGCGCGCTGATCCGCGAGCGCGGCTCGAACGACGCCGGCCCCCGCACCGCTCGACGCGGTGCGGGGGCCGGTGTGTTTTCAGCGGCGCGGCGACCTACTGGCCGAAGGTCAGCCGCAGTCGGTTCGACAGCGACACGTTCGGGAACAGCGAGCACGGGCTGCCGCTGGTCAGGAAGCTCGTGAACTGCGCGTCGAGCTGCCCGCCGATGAGCGCCGGGTCGCACGGGATCGGCGTGAGGAACGCGGCCGAGCCCGGCACCTGGATCGTCTGACCGATCGGCAGGAAGAACGGCACCCACGCGCAGCTCCCGCACGACAGCGGCGGCGTCGGCAGATTGAAGTTCAGGATCGCCTTGAACGCGCCCGGGTCGATGCCGGTGCACGAGAGCAGGAACAGGCCCGAGCCGATGTCCGGCGTGAACGTGTTCGACAGCGTGCCGCCGCCGCCGCAGCCGCCGCCGAGGTCCTGCGTCGTGCCGGTGCCGGCGTGCGTCAGCAGCAGCTGCGCGTGGATGTCGCCGGGGAACGGCGGCGCCTCGTCGAGCACGCTCCACGTCAGCAGCGACTGCACGCCGCCGAGGTAGGCCGCGTACACGTACGCGAGCGCCGGCTTCTGCGCGATGCCCGTCGGCTGCGCGAACACGACGTCCTCGCACTGCACGAGCTTCTTCGGATCGAACGCCTCGACGCGGATCGTCGAGTTCGCGAACGTCGTCTGGTCGCAGTACGCGATCCACGCCTTCGCGCCCGGGCAGATCACCGCCGGATCGGATTCCTCGTCGTCGTCGTCCGCGTCGATCGCCACCGGCCCCGCGCCGCTCGTGAGCACGCCGTTCGACGGGATCAACGAGCGCGCGTAGACGTCGTGCCCGAGCAGGTCCGCCTCCTCGCGCTCGTACGCGATCACGAAGGCCGCGCCGTCGGGCATCGAGTCGACCGCCGCGTCGCGCTCGTCGAACGCCGTGTCGGCGACGACCGCCGGCGGGCCGATCAGCACGCCGTAGCGACTGACCATCTGCGCGTGCAGGTCCGACGGGCCGATCAGCAGATCGGGCCGGCGCTGCCAGACCACGAGGTGCACGCCCTCGTCGGCGCCGTGCTTGGTGATCGCGGGGCGCAGGTTGTATTCGGTGGGCGTGTCGGTCGCGACCGTGAAGGTCGAGACGACGCTCGGATCGCCGGCACCCGCGGGGATGCGCACCTGCGCGCCCTTGATCCCGAAGCTCTCGGCGGCCCACACGACGAGCACCTCCTGCTTGTCGAGCGCGATCAGCTTGATCGCCTCGCCGCCGACGACGGGATCGATCTCGTTGCCCGGATCGCTGGCGAGCGGCAGCGTCGCGGCCGAGAGGATGCCGGTGTTCGTGTCGACGTTGCGGCACACGACGTTGTACGGCCCGAACACGTTGCCCGCGGTCTGCCACGCGATCAGCATCGCGTTGGTCAGCGTGTTGCCCGCGATCGACGGGTGCGCGTTGTAGCCGCCCGAGCTGACGAAGATCGTGCCGCCGGCCAGATTGCCGTCGGTCTGCACGCGCTGCGCGCGGATCTCCGAGCTCGCGGACGAGAAGTCGCGCTGCCACGTCACGACGTACGTGTTGTTGCTGGCCTCGTTGGCCACGTCGGGGCTCGAGTCGTCGTTCGCGCCGGCCGACACGCCGAAGACGGTGCCGAAGAGCGGGTCGACGAGCACCGGCCACGCGGCCTGATCGACGAACGCATCGGGCAGGCGCAGCTCGAGCTCGCCGTCGGCGAGCGCGAGCGATCCCTGCACGCTGCGGCCGAGCGCGTCGATGCCGGTCACCGCGCCGATCGACACGCCGCCGTGCTCGTGCGTCGCGAAGCGGAGGCCGGCCACCGCTTCAGTCCGCGGCAGCGTCGAGGCGAACGCGCCGCGCACGACGAGATCGCCGTCGCCCGCGGGAGGGGCTGCGATCTCGAAGCTCTGTTCGACACCCGCGCTCGACAGCGCGTAGCGCTCGACCAGTGCCGCGCGTTCGTACACCGCGGAGATTCCGTCGACCGAAGGTGCCGCGGCGAGATCGAGCGCGAGCGCCGGCCCGTGCTCGCGGCCGGCCGAGCGCAGCGCGAAGTGCAGCGACTGCTCGTGCTCGACCGCGCGGCCGAGCGCCGGCACGAACGTGAAGCCCTGCGCGTCGAAGCGCGCCTTGTAGTCGGCGCCGCCGCCGTGCAGATGGTCGCCGCGCGGCTCGAGGCCGACGCTCGCGCGTGGGATCGAGCGCACCGGACCACCGACGACCTTGTCGCCGGCGTGGGAAGGGGAAGCGACGGCGATCGCGACGAACGCCGCGGCGATGACGGAGGGTGCGTACTTCATGGGAGCGGAGGGCTTGGGGCCTGGTTATTCGAAGGTTGCGAGCACGGCCGTAGAGATGTGGTAGGCGGGACCGCCGCTGGTGAAGGTCACCGGGCCGCCGGCGGCCTGGCTCACGTGCTGCGCGTGGAACTGCACGCCGACCAGGCCCGGCGACGGCGCGAGCGCGAGCGTCGTGTGGACCTCGCCGAGTGAGTTCACGACGCCGGCCGATTGGATCCAGCCGCTGAACGGATCGGCCCACAGCACGCACGGGCCGATCGGCATATCGAGCGGCTGCGCGGACAGGATCAGCCACGCCGGCGCGCCGACGATGCCCTCGGTCACGTGGATCTTCGCCTCGCTCTCGCTCGCGAGCGCGCAGCCGACCTCGGTGCGCCCGCCGCCGCAGCCGATGATCTCGACGTTGAGCCCGACCACCGGGTCGTAGCGCTGCGCCCAGATCTCGCCCGGGCTGGTGCTCGTGTCCTCAGCGTAGAACGCGACGAGCGTGCCGCCGTCGGCGTTGAAGATGCTCTCGGCGGCGCTGGAGATCACCGGCGACGCGTAGTCGAGCGCGCTGTCGGAGAAGCCGGCCGAGCCGCCGCACGGCTGCAGGTCGACCTGGTCGAGCGCCTGCACGACGATCGGAGAGTTCGACGAGAGGATGTTCGTGCCGACGTACGCGAGCGTGATCGTGTCGCCGGTGTTGGAGACGTCCGGGTCGGACTCGGCGAACGGCGAATCGACGATCGTGATTTGGCTCGAGATCGGCGCGCTCGCGCCGCTGATGTACGTGACGCGGTTGCCGTAGATGCCGACGTTGCCGCCGCCGACCGGCTCCTGGTCGTAGACGATCGCGAACTTGACGCCGTCGCCGGCGACCGCGACGTTGCGCTCGTCCGTGCCCGAACTCACCGTCACGGACTTCGTCGTGACGAGCAGGTTCGCGTTGCGGTCGATCACCGCATAGCGCAGGTCGTAGTACGGCGTCGTCGCTCCGGCGAAGTGGCGCTCCCAGGCGATCAGGAAGTTGCCGCCGTAGCCGGTGCCCTTCGAGATCGCCGGTTCGAAGTCGTCGTACGAGAACCCGACCGTGTCGCTGACGTCGAGCTCGAGCCCGACCAGCACCGGGTTGCCGCCCGCGGGCACGCTGACCTGCCGCGCGCGGATCCCGGCATCGAACTCCGCCCAGACGACGATCGCGTCGTCGTCGGACAGTTGCACTTCACCGCCGATCGCGGGGTCGATGTCGTACGTCGCCGACGCGCCGACCGTCAGCGTGTTCGCCGAGAGCGCGCCCGTGGCCGGATTCACGCTGCGGCACACGATGTCCGACTGCGCGAGGAAGCCGGACGAGCTCTCCCACGCGACGAGGTACATGTTGGTCAGGTTCACGTTGCCGACAGTCGGCGACTGCGCCGACGGCGAGACCGTCCCGCCGACCTCGATCGCGAGCAGGCCGCCGACCAGCGCGCCGTTGTCCGCGACGCGCTGGCCGCGGATGTCGGAGTCGCCGAGCCCGAACACGCGCGCCCACACGATCAGGTAGTTGCCCGCGCTCCAGTCGTGCGCGATCGCGGGGGCGACGTCGTCGAACGAGTTGGCCGCATCCGAATCGACCTCGAACTCGGTGCCGATCAGCGGATCGAGCACCAGCGGGTACGCGGCCGCATCGACGAACGCCGCCGGCAGCGCGAGCTCGAGCTCGTCGCCGACCCAGCGCAGCGAGCCGGCGACGCGCTCTCCGCGCGCGTCGATCCCGGTCACGGCGCCGATCGCGATCGCCCCGAGGCCGGGCGCTTCGAGCGCGAGCCCGTCGGCGGCGCCGGCGCGCGCGAGCGAGCTCGTGACCGCGATGCGCACGACGAGATCGCCGTCGCCCGCGAGCGGCTGTGCGAACACGAAGCTCTGTTCGATGCCGTCGCGGCGCGTCGCGTAGATCTCCTGCACGCCCGCGCCGCGCTCGTAGACGGCGCTGCCGCTCGACAGATCGGGCACGTCCGGTGCGCCCGCGACGAGCGGTCCGCCGGCGCGGCCGAATCCGACGAGGTCGAAGCGCGCGGTCTGCGTGGTCGGCGCGCGCTCGCCGAACGCGGCCGCGTACTCGATGCCGCGCGCGTCGAGCTCGACGCGGTAGTCGGGGCCGTTCGCCCACAACTTGCCGTCGACCGCGGCGACGCCGTGCGCCGAGCGCCACACGGACGCGGACAGCGCGGCGGGGGTGGACGCCGCTGCCGGCGAGCCGAGCTGCCCCGCGCTCGGGAGCGCGCAGACGACGGAGAGGGCGAGGGGAAGCGAGAGATCGCGAAGCGGATGCATGGGCACTCCGGTGGTGGGAGGGGAGCCGTGGATTCCGGCTCCGTTAGCATCCGCGCCGTGCGGCGCGCGTTACGCGGCTTGTGCGCCGCGCGTGCCGCGGCGTCGCCGCGCGGCGTCGACTAGCGCTTGTGCTGCAGCAGCCAGTCCGGCGGATCCCAGCCGTGCAGCACGCTCGCGACGAGCGTCAGCACCTGTCGCTCCTGCGAGCGCCGCAGCGCGAGTTCGTCGGCGCGCCGCGCGTGCTCCTTCTCGAAGCTCGCCTCGATCAACTGCAGGATCCGCACGCCGACCTCCGGCTCGGCCGCGACCGCGCGCTCGACGAGCGGCGCGAAGCGCTCGCCGAAGCTCTGCGGGACGAGCGGGTAGCGCCGGTACAGCTCGTCGAGTGGCTCGCGGGAACTCATGGCGACTGCAGGGGGGACTGCCGCTGCTGTGGCGAAGCGTATCCCCGCCGCGGCGACCCGGCCGCGCGCCGCACCTGTGTCGGCGCACTCTCGGAACGGATTTCCGCTCGCCGCTACGGCTGGATCGTCGGCCACAGCTCGGCGGCCTGCGCGACGATCCGCTCGAACGCCTGCGGCGCGATTCCGAGCACCCGTCCCGCCTCCGGACGCAGCGTCGCGACGCATGCGTCGGCCGCCCCCGCCTGCACGCGGTACGCGATCTGGTCCGCGAACGCGACCACGGCGATGCTCTTGTCGGCGCGGATGCGCTCGAGCGGGCCGTGGTGGAACTGCAGCGCTTCGATCAGCACCGGCGGCAGCCGCCAGTACGCGGCGACGCGCGCTCCGACGTCGACGTGCGTGTAGCCGAGCTCTTCCTGTTCCGCGACGTGCGTCGCCTTGCCGTTGCGCCGCGCGTCGTGCATCACCGCGAGGTACTCCTCGCCGAGCGCCTGCAGCAGCACGAGCTTGCCGATGTCGTGCACGAGGCCGCACGAGTAGTACTCGTCGGGCGCGAGCGGCAGGCCCGCCTTGAGCTCCGTCGCGAGCAGCTGCGCGACCTGCGCGGTCAGGATCGCGTGGCGCCACACGAGCTGGATGTCGAGCTCGTCGGTGCTCGGCAGGTCCTCGAACAGGTCGATCACCGCGGCCTGCAGCGCGAGGTTGCGCACCGCGCGCGCGCCGAGCGTCGCGGTCGCCTGCTCGACCGACAGCACCGGCTCGCTCAGCCCGACCGTGGCGCTGTTGGCGACGCGCAACAGCCGCGTCGTCATCGCGGCGTCCTCGCGCACGGTGCGGCCGATCTCCGCGATGCCGACGAGCGGATTCTCGACCATCGCCGAGAGCTTCGTCACGACCTCGGGCAGGGTCGGGATCTGAACGTTCGACAGATCGAGCGGCTGTGGACTCATCGCGAAAGGAAGGGCATGCGGCGCGCCCCGTCCGCGTGGTGCGGATCCAGGTGACGTGTCGATGCGGCCGGAGCGCGCGCTGCCGCGTGTGCCAATCGGTATCCGCGGTCGGCGCAGTGGAGCCGAAGCGCGGACAGCCGGCTAGAATCTTCGGGTCCCGGCCGCGCTGCCCCCACAGTCGGAAAGTCCTGCCCATTCATGCTGCTCCCGGTCCTGCTCGCCGGCGTCTCCGTCTCCGTTCCGCACCCCGCTCCGACGCAGGAAGGCCCGCTGGAAAACCCCGCCGTCGCGGCGGAATCCGCGCTCGAGCGGCGGCCGGTCGCGATCGTCTACGGCGACGACGCAGCGCTGTGCGCGAGCCTGCCGCGGCTGTGCGAGACCTGGGCGGACGCCGGCGGCTTCGCGCTCGGCGCGGCCAGCGCCGCTGAGATCGCCGCGCTGCGCGCGCGCGGCGCCGAGGTCGTCGGGTTCGACGCGCCGCGCGCGGAGGACGAGCTGTACCTCGTGCACGCCGACGGCGCGCTCGAGCTGCCGACCGGCGCGCGCGTGCTGCTCACGCAGGGCGAGCGCGCGTTGATCGCGTGGCCGAACGCCGCGCGCGAGCAGGGCGGTGCCGACGCGCTCGCCGCGCTGTCGAAGGGCGCGCACTGCGGCCCGCTGCGCATCGAGCGCCGCGCACTGCCGCCGGTGCCCGAGTTCCGCTGGCGCGGGCTGCGCGGCGCCGAGGGCGTGCAGCTCGTCGCGGGAGCCGATCCGCGCATCAGCGCGCTCGTCGCGCAGCTCGACAAGGCGAACATGCAGGCGAAGGACGTCGCGCTCGCGTCGAACTTCACGCGCCGCGCCGACCAGCCGGGCGCGACGACCGCGCAGAACCAGATCGCGGGCTGGCTGACGGGCTTCGGCTTCGCGCCGACGCTGCACACGTTCTCGGCGAGCTACTCGAAGAACGTCGTCGCCGAGATCCCGGGCAGCGTCGACCCGTCGAAGGTCGTCGTGCTCGGCGCGCACTACGACTCGATCAACCTCGGCGGCAGCGCGCTCGCGGCGCCCGGCGCCGACGACAACGCGTCCGGCAGCGCGGCGCTGCTCGAGGTCGCGCGCGTGCTGAAGAGCGGCGGGCCGTACGAGCACACGCTGCGCTTCATCTGGTTCTCCGCCGAGGAGTTCGGCCTGGTCGGCTCGGCGGCGGCCGCGGCGCTGTCGAAGTCCTCGGGCGAGCAGGTGCTCGGCATGCTCAACATGGACATGGTCGCGTACCGCAAGGCGGGCGACGTGCGCGACTGCGACTTCGCGACGAACAGCACGTCCGCGACGCTGACCGCATTCGCCGACGCGACGAGCGCGCTGTACGTCGCGGGTTGGGCGAGCCAGTACGGCGTGCTGACCGCCGGCAGCTCCGATCACGCGGCGTACAACGCCGAGGGCTTCCCGTCGGCGTTCTTCTTCGAGGACCTCGTCGACTTCTACGCGCAGATCCACACGGCGAGCGACACGAACGCGCTGTCGACGACCGACTGGGACCTCGCGCAGATGATCGGCCGCGGCGTGCTCGCGACGGCCGCGACGATGGCCGAGCCCGTCGACCTGCAGATCGCGCACACGCCGCTTCCCGACACGAACGACGGCGTCGGTCCGTACCTCGCGAGCGCGTCGATCACGAGCCAGACCGCGGCCACGGTCGCGGGCGCGACGCTGTGGCACTCGAGCGACGACGGCCAGAGCTGGTCGGGCGTCGCGATGAGCGGGGCCGGCGCGAGCTGGAGCGCGCTCGTTCCCTCCGCCGGTTCGCCGAAGACGATCCGCTACTGGATCGAGGCGCAGGACAGCGCCGGCAACACCGAGGTCGCGCCGAGCGGCGCCGACCTCGGCGCGGCGTACCACTCGTTCTTCGTCGGCTCGAAGACCCAGCTCTACGCGAACGGCTTCGAGGCCGGCACCGACGACGGCTGGACGCACGGCGCGCTCAGCGGCACCGACGACTGGCAGCGCGGCACGCCGGTCGGGAAGGCCGGCGACCCGAGCAGCGCGTTCGCGGGCACGAAGGTCTGGGCGAACGACCTCGGCGCGAACAACTTCAACGGCGAGTACCCGGCCAACGCGCACAACTGGCTGCGCTCGCCGGTCGTCAACTGCGCGAGCGCGAGCAACGTGCACCTGTCGCTGCGGCGCTGGCTGAACGTCGAGGACGCGCTGTTCGACCAGGCGGAGATCTGGGTCAACAACGCGAAGGTGTGGACGAATCCGAGCAGCGCGGGCGGCTCGAATCACACGAACGACAGCGCGTGGCAGTCGATCCACCTCGACGTCAGCGCGCAGGCGGCGGGCGTCGCGAGCACGCGCGTCGAGTTCCGCCTGAAGAGCGACGGCGGCCTGCAGATGGGCGGGTGGACGCTCGACGAGCTGCGCTTGGAGCGCTGGGATGCGGCGCCGCCGCCGGGACCGCCCGTGTTCGCGCTCGCACCGTCGAGCGCGGCGGCGATCGGCGGCCAGTCGATCGTCGCGAGCGGGACCGGCATGGGCGGCGTGACGAGCGTGACGGTCGGCGGCGCGCCGGTCGCGTTCGCGCAGGGCGCCGGCCAGGTCTCGTTCGCGCTGCCGCAGCAGCTCGCGCTCGGCAACGTGCTCGTGCAGGTCGCGACCGCGGCCGGCACGAACGCGCAGCCGCTGTCGATCGTGCAGACGGTTCCGCCGGCGCTCGTCGCTCCCGCGACGCACGCGACCGGACAGGTGCTGTCGCTGCCGGTCGGCGCGCAGCCGAACGGATTCGCGTGGCTGTTGTTCTCGTCGCACAGCGGCGCGACCTCGATCCCCGGCCTCGTGTCGCTCGAGATCGGCAACGGCAACCTGCTCGACTTGTACGCGCTGTCGCAGCACGCGCTCAGCGCCGCGGGCACGTGGACGTTCGCGCTGCCGGTGCCGAGCGGGACGGGACTGGCCGGACAGACGGCGTGGCTCGAGGCGCTGCTCTTCGATCCTTCGACGTCGACGCTCGACTCGACCAACGCCGCCTCGGTGCAACTGCAATGATTCGCTCGCTCGCTCTCGCATCCTGCGTCGTCTCCGCGGCGGCCGCGCAACAGCCGCGCGAGCCCGTCGCGATCCTGCACGGAGGTCTGCTGCGCAGCGACGCGGCGCTCGCGCGCTGCTGCGAGCTGTGGTGGGACGGCGGCACGTTCGGCGTCGGCGCGGTCGACGACGAGCAGCGCGCGGGCCTGCTCGCCGAGGGCGTGGTGCTCGTGCCGCTGCCGCCGCTTTCGCGCGGCGAGGAGCTGTACGCGTTCGATGCGCACGAGCCCGACTGGAGCGCTCCCGCCGGCACGCGCGAGGTGTTCCGCTTCGACGGCCGCGTGCTCGTCGCGGCGACGAGCGAGCGCGAGTGCGAGCTGCGCGAGTCGGATGCCGCCGGGCGGCCGCACTGCGGTCCGCTGCGCATCGCGACGACGGCGGCCGCCGCGATCGAGCCCGCGCCGCCGGTGGTGTGGCGCGGCGCGCGCGCCGACCAGATCGCGGTGTCGCTCACACAGCCCGATGCGCGCATCAGCGCCGTCGCGGCGGCGATCGACAAGGCGCGCATCGTCAACTGGACGACGCAGCTCGCCGCGATCCCCACGCGCCGCGCGAACCTGGCGGGCGCGACGACCGCGCAGAACATGCTCGTCGCCGAGCTGCAGAGCTACGGCTACGCGCCGATCCTGCAGACGTTCAACGCGTCGATGTCGCGCAACGTGATCGCCGAGATCCCGGGCACGCTGTTCCCGAACAAGGTCGTGATCGCCGGCGCGCACTACGACTCGATCAACCAGTCGGGCCCGAGCCTCAACGCGCCCGGCGCCGACGACAACGCGTCGGGGACCGCGGCGCTGCTCGAGATCGCGCGCGCGCTCAAGCTGGGCGGCGCGTACGAGCACACGGTGCGCTGCGTGTTCTTCTCGGGCGAGGAGCTCGGGCTGCTCGGCTCGGCGTACAACGCGCAGCAGGCCAAGCTCGCGGGCGAGCAAGTGCTCGGCATGCTCAACATGGACATGGTCGCGTACCGCAAGCCGGGCGACATCGTCGACTGCGACTTCACGACCAACAGCTCGTCGACCTCGCTGACCGGCTTCTGCGACGCGATCAGCGCGCTGCACGTGCCGGGCTGGGCCTCGTGGTGGGACATCCTCGACGCCGGCAGCTCCGATCACGCGTCGTACAACACGCAGGGCATCCCGGCCGCGTACTTCTCGGAGGACCTGCCCGACTACTACGGGCCGATCCACACGCTCAACGACACGGTCGCGCTCGCGTGCACCGACTTCGATCTCGCGAAGCTGATCGCGCAGGGCGTCGCCGCCTCTGCTGCCGCGCTGGCCGAACCGCTCGACCTGGCGATCGCGCACGCGCCGCTCGCCGACGTGAACGACGGCGTCGGGCCGTACCTCGTCTCGGCGCAGATCACGTCGCTGACCGCGGCGAGCGTCGCGAGCGCGACGCTGCACTGGTCGTTCGACGGCGGCGCACAGTGGTCGAGCGCGCCGATGAGCGCGAGCGGCTCGACGTATTCCGCGCTGATCCCCGGCGCGGGCTCGCCGCTCGTCGTGCGCTATTACGTCAGCGCGACCGACACCGCCGGAGGCACCGAGGATCTGCCGACGGGCGCCGCGCTCGGTGGCGAGGTGCTGCAGTTCTTCGCCGGCTCGAAGACCACGCTGTACGCGAACGGCTTCGAGGCCGCGACCGACGAGGGCTGGACGCACGGCGCGTACTCGGGCACCGATGATTGGGCGCGCGGCACGCCGGCCGGCAAGGGCGGCGATCCGGCGCAGGCGTTCGCGGGCGCGAAAGCGTGGGGGACCGACCTCACGTCGAACGGCGAGTACGCGGCGAACGGCTGGACGTGGCTGCGCTCGCCCGCGATCAACTGCGCGAGCGCGGCGAACGTGCACGTCGAGTTCGCGCGCTGGCTGACGGTCGACGATCGCGTCAAGGACTCCTCCGAGCTGTGGTGCGACAATCAGCTCGTGTGGCGCAACCCCGCCGGCGCGCCGCTCACCGACTTCGGTTGGCGCGCGTTCGACCTCGACGTGACGGCGCAGGCCGCGGGCAAGAGCGCGGTCGTCTTCGAGTTCCGCATCAAGGCCAATGCGACGCTGAACTTCGGCGGTTGGAACCTCGACCAGTTCGCGGTCACGCGCTGGAACGCGGCGCCGCCGCCGGGGCCGCCGGTCTTCGCGCTCGCGCCCGCGACCGCGCAGGCGATCGGCGGCGCGGCGATCGCCGCCAGCGGCAGCGGCTTGGGCGGCGCGACGAGCGTGACGGTCGGCGGCGCGCCGGTCGCGTTCACGCAGGGCGCGGGGCAGGTCGCGTTCGCGCTGCCGCAGCAGCTCGCGCTCGGCTCGGTCGACGTCGTCGTGACGACCGCGCAGGGCAGCGGCAGCGCCGCGCTCGCGATCAGTGCGACCTCGCCGCCGGCGCAGCAGTCGCCGCCGACGCACGCGACGGGCGCGACGCTCGTCGTCCCGGTCGGCAGCGCGGGCGCGGGCTGGAGCTGGCTCGTCGCGGCCAGCCAGCCGGGCGCGACCGTGATCCCCGGGCTGGTCACCTTCGAGATCGGCAACGGCAACCTGCTCGATCTGCGCAGCGTCGCGCAGGCGCCGCTGTCGGCCGCCGGCACCGCGACGCTCGGGGTCGCCGTGCCCGCGGGCACCGGCCTCGCCGGCGTCACGGTGTGGCTCGAGGCGCTGTTCTTCGACGGCGCGAGCGGTGCGCTCGACACGAGCACCGCCGCAAGCTGCCTGCTGCAATAGGCCTGCGGCCTTTGGGCGTTCCTTGCCGGATCTTCGCCGCGCGCCGCGGGTGCGCGGCGGGGGAGGGCGGTAGAATCCGGCGCCTCTCGAACTCCCGAAAAGGGCCGCTTTCCGCGGCTCGAACCCCAGTTTCCGTTCCCTTCGCCCCTGCCATGATCCGCACCCGACTCTCGCTGCGCCTCGTCGCGGCGCCGTGCCTCCTCTGCCTCCCCGCGCTCGCGCAAGTCGTGCCGCAGCGCGATCTCCTGATCGTCGACGACGCGCAGAACCAGGACCAGATCCTCGTCGCGCGCGACATCGACTCCGACGGCTTCTGGGCCTCGCAGTACGAGCTCGGCACCGTCTACCAGAACCTCGGCAACTGGATCACGACCGCCGAGTACACGACCGAGGCGGGCGTTCCCGTCGCGTACTGGTACGACCAGAAGGTCACGACCGGCACGCCGAGCAACGGCCTCGGTGCGATCTGGCGCGGCGCTGACTCGAACAGCGACGGCTCGTTCACCGGCGGCGAGGTCACGCTCTTCTACGACTTCGGCACGCTCGAAGGAAAGCTCGGCGGCGACGGCCTCGCGGTCGCCGCGGACGGCGCGGTGTGGTGGTCGGGCGGCACGGTCGCGAACATCACCGAGACCGACAAGGGCCTGTTCCGCTGCCGCGATCTGAACGCCGACGGCGACGCGATGGACGCGGGCGAGACCGCGCAGCTGATCAACGGCATGGCCGGCAGCTTCACCGTCGAGACCGACGCCGGTCCGAAGTCGATGGACGGCGCGACGCTGCGCCGCCTCGCCGAGGACGGCAACGGCGTGATCGCGTACGAGGACGGGCTCGACGAGGCCGCGTTCCGCTTCGAGGACATCAACAACGACGGCGACCTGCTCGACGCGGGCGAGGCGCGCCTGTTCCTCAACGCGACCGCGAAGAACGCGCTGCTGCCGCAGAATCCCGACTGGGCGAGCGGCGCGCTGCGCAGCCTGCTCGTGTCGGTGGCGAACAACACCTACGGCCGTCTGTCGCACGTCGCGACGCGCACCGAGGGCGCGACGCGCGTCTACTACCTCGCCTGCGATTCGTCGAACACGAGCCAGTTCAAGCAGAACTTCCTCGGCCAGGGCATCAACGGCCTGATCTTCCGCGGCCTCGACCAGAACCTCGACAACGACATCAACGACGCCGGCGAAGTGATCCTCTACTACGACGGCAGCACGACGTCGTACTCGGCCTTCGAGATCGGCAAGGTCGTCGGCCTCGACGGCAGCGCGGACGGCATGTACGTCTGCGACTACAACGGCGCGAACCGCGTGCACTTCCTGCAGGACCTCAACGCCGACGGCGATGCGAACGACGGCGGCGAGCAGGTGCAGGCGGCGTGGGACTCGGTCAACTACCAGGGCGCGGCGCCGATTCCGGCCGCGCCGTTCGTCAACGACATCGCGGTCGCTCCGGCGGGCGCGTTCCAGTTCGGCTGGTCGATCAGCGGCACGCCGTGCTCGTACTTCGGCCCGCTGCCGCAGATCCGCGCGAGCGGCACGCCGAAGCTCGGCACGACCGGCTTCGCGGTGCGCGTCGAGAACGGGCTGCCCGGTCTGCCGGCGATCCTGTACCTCGGCGCGTCGACGACGACGTGGGCCGGCGTTCCGCTGCCGCTCGACCTCACGGTGCTCGGACTGTCGGGCTGCACGCTGTACCAGGACCTCGCGTTCTCGCTGAAGGGCTTCATGAACGCCTCGGGCACGCTGTCGAAGACGCTGACGATTCCGGCCGATCCGGGCCTGAACGGCGTGCCGGTCCCGTTCCAGTGGGTCGTGATCGAGCCGATCTTCGCGCAGCTCGGGCTGTCCGCGCTGGGCGTCGCGACGCTGTACCAGTAGCGGCCGGCCGCGCGCGCGAGCGCGCGACTCCGACGCGGGCCGCCCACGGCAGTGGCGCGGCCCGCGTGCGTTTTCGCACCGCTCGCAGGCCCTGAAATGCCCGGGCCCGGCTAGAACTCCGCATTCGCGGCCCTGGTAGGATGCAGGCGTTCGGCACCGCGCTCTCGGAACTCGCCGCCATGTCTCGCCCCGCTCTCCTCGCCGCCGCGCTCGCAGTCTGCGCGGCGTTTCCCGCTTCCGGGCAGACCGCATCCGACGTCTATCTCGTGGAGACGACGCAGGACCAGCTGGTCCGCCTGACCGACCTCGACGGCGACGGGAAGTACCTGTCGAGCGGCGAGGTGCGCGCGCTGTTCTACGACGACATGCTCGGCGCGAACTTCTCGAGCCCGCGCAGCGTGTTCGCGCGGATGGAGGGCCCCAAGCCGGTGCTCTACTGGATCGACACGCAGCGCGATCTCCTGTTCCGCGCGACCGACGACAGCGGCAACGGCCGCATCGACCTCGGCGAGGAGTCGCGCTTCCGCTTGATCAGCACGTTCGACGGCGAGACGAGCCCCGACGGGCTCGCGCCGACGGCCGACTCCGCGGTGTGGTGGTGCTCCGACGCCGGCCAGGCGCTCGGACTGTTCCGCTGCATCGACCTGAACGGCGACGGCGACGCGAACGACGCCGGCGAGAGCGAGAAGATGATCGACGGAGCGAGCGCGAACTTCGTCGGCACCGATCTCGGCCCCGTCCCGCTCGACGGCGCGGCGCTGCTGCGCCTGGCGAGTTCGAACAACGTCGTCATCGCGTACGTGCAGGGCGACGACGAAGCGCTGATGCGCTTCGAGCGGCGCAACTCCGACGCCGACCTCGCCGATCCGGGCGAGTCGCGCCTGTACCTCAACGCGGCCGGCAAGAGCCCCGCGCTGCCGCAGAACGCCGACTGGGCGAACGGGCAGCTGCGCAGCCTCGTGCTGCCCGCGCCGGGCGGCAAGGGCTTCGTGTACGGCAAGCTGTGCTACCTGTGCTCGCGCGACGAGGGCGGCGTCACCGCGTGGTACTTCGCGACGAATCAGCCGGCCGGCTTCAACGCGCTGAACACGCTCGGCCAGGCGGTCAACGGCCTCGTCTATCGCGGCGTCGATCTGAACTCCGACGAAGACCTGCAGGACGCGGGCGAGGTGCGCCTGTACTACGACGGCAGCACGACCAGCGGCGCGCCGTTCCAGATCGACCAGATCACCGGCCTCGACGCGTCGCCCGAGGGCATCTACGTCGGCGCGATCGACCAGGGCGACGCGGTCGTGCACCGGCTGCGCGACACGAACTCCGACGGCGATGCGTCGGACGCGGGCGAGCAGACGTTCAAGGCGTTCGACTACGCGACGTTCGCGGGCCCGAGCCCGTTCTTCATCGGCAACCCGTGGGTGTGGGACATCGCCGCGGCGCCGAACGGCTGGCTGCAGAATTACTTCCAGGACAGCGGCGTCGCGTGCGCGCCGACCGCGGCGAAGCCGATCCTCGGCTTCGTCGGCGACACGCACGTCGCGCACCCGGGCGGCATCGAGGTGCGCGTCGAGAGCGTGCCCGGCGGGATGCCGGCGTTCCTGTCGATGGGCAGCAGCACGACGAGCTGGTTCGGGTTCCCGCTGCCGTTCGATCTCGGCGCGGTCGGCATGCCGGGCTGCTTCCTGTACCAGAACGCGCTCGTGCAAATGGCGGCGGTCACGACGGGCGTCGGCCCGACCGGCGGCGTCGCGAAGAAGTCCGCGGTGCTCGCGAACGACCCGACGCTGTACGGGGTCGACATGCCGCTGCAGTGGATCGTGTTCGACGTGCCGACGAGCAGCTTCCTGTTCTCGAAGCTCGGCGTGATCCACGTGCTGGCGCCCTGAGCGCGCCGCGCGGTTTTTTCCGCACGCTCGGCGCGGCGCGCGCGCGCCGTGCGCCGCGGCGGGGCTCGCGCTCAAGATGCGCTGAAACGGCGGACGAACTGGGCGACTAGAGAACCCAGCGCGGGACCGCTTTCCCCACAGCGGCTGTCCCTACGCCGCGCATGGCCTCTTCCCCACCATGCGTCCGCTCCTGCTGGCCGCCGGCCTCCTCGTCGGGCTCGTCGCCCTGCCCTTGTTCCACGACGGCGCGCCGTCGGTGCGCGCGAGCACCGTGGTGCGGATGGACACCGCCGCGCTCGTCGACGGCGCCGAGCTGATCGTCGATGCGCGCGTGCGTTCGGCGCGCGCGATCGAGCAGCCGGGGCGCCGGATCCTGACCGAGCTCACGCTCGACGTCGGCCGCACGTGGCTTGGCGAGCCGCTGCAGGAGCGCGTCGTGCGCCTGCCGGGCGGCGTGCTCGACGACGGCAGCGGTCTGCTGCTCGCCGGCGTGCCGATCCCCGGCCCGGGCGAGCGCTGCGTGCTGTTCCTGTCGGCGGCGGGCGCGGACGGACTGCGGCTGCCGGTCGGGCTCGCGCAGGGCTGCGCGCGCGTGCACGTCGACGCGCAGGGCCACGCGTTCGCGTACACGGACACGTCGAGCCTCGCGCTCGTCGATCCGCGCACCGGCGTCGCGAGCGAGGGCGCGCGCGGCGCGCCGCTCTCGTACGAGCGGCTGGCGCGCGAGATCGAGCGCGGGGTGAAGGCCCGCGCGGCGAAGGCCGCCGCGAAGGGCGCGTCGAGCAAGGGCGCGGAGGTTCGCTGATGCGCACGGTTCGCGCGCTCGCCGCGGCCGCGGCGGCGATCGCGGCTTCCGCCGCGCTCGGCTGGTCGCACGTGCGGCTGCACAATCCGGCCAACAAGAAGCCGCTGTACTGGGCGAACCCCGGCTCGATCTCGGTCGTGCTGCAGGCCGCGGGCTCGGACGACCTCGACGGCGCCGAGGAATTCGCGGCGCTGCGCGCGGCGATCCGCGCGTGGAACGAGGTCGACGGCACGACCGCGCGGCTGGTCGAGAATCAGTCGAGCGTGCAGCAGGCGCGCACCGACTGGGCGTCCGACGACCTGCACTCGATCGTCTTCGACGAGACGAACGCGTCGGGCTACTTCCCGTTCGGCTCGGGCGTCGTCGCGATCACGCCGATCTGGTTCACGAGCCAGGGCAAGATCACCGACGCCGACGTGCTGTTCAACGGCGCGAGCTATCACTTCACGACCAGCGGCGAGCTCGGTCGCTTCGACGTCGCGGACGTCGGCGCGCACGAGCTCGGCCACCTGCTCGGCCTCGATCACTCGGGCTCGGCCGGCGCGACGCTCTATCCGTACGTCGATCCCAGCGTGGTGCTGCACCGCTCGGTCTCGGCGGACGATGCGGTCGGACTGCGCTGTGCGTACCCGGAGCCGGGTGAGAGCGGCGCGCTCGTCGGCAACGTCGCGCGCGCGAGCAACGGCGACGAAGTTCCCGGCGCGCTCGTCGTCGCGCTCGACGCGAGCGGGCGGCAGGCCGCGAGCGTGCTCAGCGACGGTCTCGGCGCGTTCGAGCTCGAGGGCCTCGCGCCGGGCACGTACCGCGTCTACGCGCGACCGCTCGACGGCCCGGTGAGCTCGTACAACTTGACGACGGGCTGGTCGATCGCGACGTCGTTCGAGGCGAGCGCGCTCGGCACGCCGGTCGTCGTCGCCGCGGGGGCGGCGACGCAGGTGGGGGAGATCGCGGTGCCGCCGCTGCACGGCCTCGCGCTCGGCAGCTCGTCCGACGCGTTCCCGCTGCGCGCGACGAGCGGCGAGACCACGCCGTTCTCGCTGCACGGCGCGGGGCTCTTGCCCGGCGTCGCGCTCGCGTGCAGCGACCCCGCGATCGACGTGACGGCGGTCGCGCTGTGGGGCGGGCTGGTGCAGCTGTTCGTCGACGTGCCGGTCGGACATGCGACGGGCAACTACGACCTCGTCGCGACGAGCGGCGCCGGCGAGCTCGCGCGGCTGCCGGGCGCGCTCGAGGTCGTGCCGCCCGAGCCGCAGGTCGACGCGGTCTCGCCGAGCGCGATCGACTCCGACGGCGGCACCGTCGTGCTGGTCGAGGGCAGCGCGTTCCGCAGCGGACTGCACGTCGCGCTCGGCGATCGGATCTACGCGCAGGGCAGCGGCCTCGAGCTCGTCGACGCTCAGACGCTGCGCGTGACGACGGCCGCGACCGCCGACGGCGTGCACGATCTCGTCGTCGTCGACGCGAGCGGCGTCGAGGGCCGCCTGCCCGGTGCGGTGCAGGCTGCGCTGCTGCCATCGATCGAGACGATCTTCCCGACCGCCGGCACCGCGACGGGCGGCACGGAGCTGTTGCTGCGCGGCGAGCACTACGCCGACGGCGTGCAGGTCCGCATCGACGGCCAGCCGGTCGCCGCGGTCGAGGTGCTCGACGACGAGCGCGTGCGGATCCAGACGCCGCCGGGCGCGGCGGGCGGGCCGTACCTGCTCGAGCTCGAGATCGCCGGCGGCGCGGTCGCGAGCGGGCTGTTCGCGTACGCGAACGAGCCCGACCCACAGCTCGCGTCGATCGAGCCGTCCTTCGGCGCGGCCGGCGACGTCGTCACCGTCAGCGGCCTGCACTTCACGCCCGACATGGCGGTCGTGTTCGGCGCGGATCCCGAGACCGGGCTCGGCGGCGTCGCCGCGACCGACCTCACGGTGTGGGACGACGAGACGATCACGGTCGTCGTGCCCGCGCTGTCCGGCGGCGCGCACAGCGTGATGGTGTGCGACGCCGAGGGCCAGGCGGTGCTCGTCACGGCCGGCTTCGACGTCGACGGCGGAGACGGCGGCGGCGGCGGTTGCGCGGCGCTCGCGAGCGCGGCGCGGCGCGGGCCCCCGGGTGCGCGCGAGATCCTGGCGGGCACGTGGTGGCTGCTCGCGGCGCTCGCGCTCGGCGCCGCGCGCGCGCGTCACGCGCGCAGCTCGCCGTCCCCGGTCAGCGCCTCGTCCGCGATCTCGGTCGGCCGGCCGAGCGCGTAGCCCTGCGCGACGCGCACGCCCAGTCGCAGCAGCACGTCCTGATCGGCCGGATCCTCGAGGCCCTCGGCGACGATCTCGCTGTCGAGCGCCTGCACCGTGCGCAAGAGCCGCTCGAGCCGCGCGGCGAGCTGCGCGTCGCGCGCGATCCCGTGCACGAAGCTGCGGTCGATCTTGACGATCTCCGGCTCGAGCACGATCAGCGCCTCGAGCGAGCTCTTGCCGAAGCCGACGTCGTCGATCGCGAACGCGATGCCGCTCGCGCGCAGGCCCGCCAGGCGCGAGCGCAGCGCCGCCGGATCGCCGAGGAACTGCTGCTCGCTGATCTCGATGCAGTAGCGCGACGGCGAGCCGCCGGCCGCGAGCAGCTCGACGAGCCGCTCGGTCGGCGTGACGAGCAGCGTGCTCGGGAACGCGTTCAGGTGCACGCGGCCGCGCACCGGCAGCCGGCGCGACGCGGCGACGCACGCGCGCATGCAGCACAGGTCGACCGCGGTCAGCGCGTTGTTCTCGATGCTGTAGCGGAACAGGTCGTCCGGGCGCTCGTACGGACCGGCCGGGCCGCGCACGAGCAGCTCCTGACCGACGATCTCGCGGCGGCGCAGGTCGACCAGCGGCTGCGCGAGCACGCGCAGCGATCGCGCGAGCTCGCGCGCGTCGATCGCGTGCGGCGGACCGCCGGCGTCGTCGCACAGCCGGCCGCCGCCGGCGACCCACGCGAGCCGGTTCTTGCCGCGTGCCTTGCTGTGCGCGAGCGCGCCGCGCGTCAGCGTCAGCACTTCCTCGATCGACGCGACGTCGTGCGGCAGTTCGGTCAGCCCGAAGCTCGCCGACAGCCGCAGCTCGTGCCCGGAGGCCTCGACCGGCTGCTCGCGCACCGACAGGCGCAGCCGCTCGGCGACGCAGCGGCCCTCGGCCAGGCGCGTCTCCGGCAGCAGCGCGACGAACTCGTCGCCGCCGATGCGCGCGAGCACGTCCTCGGTGCGCAGGCACGCCGCCATGCGGCGCGCGGCGTTGCGCAGCACGACGTCGCCGACCGCGTGGCCGAGCGTGTCGTTGATGTGCTTGAAGTCGTCGAGATCGAGCAGCACGGCGAGCAGGTGGCTGCCGCTGCGGCGCGCGCGCGAAGTCTCGCGCGCCAGCGCGGCCTCGATCGCGCGGCGGTTGGGCAGACCGGTCAGCGGATCCTGCTGCGCTTCCTCCTCGAGCTCGCGCGCCAGCCGCTGCAGCTTGCGCTCGGCCTCCTTGCGGCTCGTGGCGTCGCGCTCGATCATCGCGCAGCCGACGACCGCGCCGTGCCGGTCGCGCACCGGCGACAACCGCAGCGACACGTCGAAGCGCGAGCCGTCGGCGCGCAGGCGCTGCGTGTCGAACGGCGGGACCGCCTGGCCCTCGCGCACGCGCGCGAGCGCGTCGGCGTACTCGGCGCGGTGCTCCGGCGGCACGAGCGCGCGCACGTCGCTGCCGATCATCGCGTCGGAATCACGGCCGTGCAGCGCGACCGCGCCGGAGTTCCACACGCTGATGCGCCCATTCAAGTCCATGCCGACGACGGCGTCGCCGGAGGCTTCGACGAGCGCGGACAGCTGCGCCATGCTCGGCAGTCGCAGCGCGCCCGGCGTCAGGCGGATCAGCGCGAACACGGTGCCCCACGAGAGGATCGCGGTCGCGACCTTGGTCAGCGCGGACAGTCGGTACCACGGCTGCCAGAAAAGCGTCGACTCGACGAGGTGCACGGTGCCGCACGAGAAGATGAACGCGCCGAAGAGCAGGAACACGCTGTGGAACTGCACGTCGCGGCGCTTGCGCACGTAGAACAGCAGCACGATCGGGATCGCGGTGTACGCGGACCAGGTCAGGAGGTCCGCCGCGACGTGCGTCCAGCCGTGCGCGGCGCTCCACTCGCCGCAGTTCCAGCGCGCCATGAAACCCGAGGTGTCGAACAGGCCGCCGAGGAAATCGAGCATGGAGGCTTCCTCTCGATTGCGAGCGAGCGCGTCGAGCGACGCGCGATGGGGGACACGCTCGGACTCAACAACTCGCGCGAGTGCGAGTCAAGTGCGCGGATTGTCTGAAAAGGAGACGAGGCGGTCGCCGCTCGTGGTGACTCGCTCGCATCGCGGCGACGCTGCGCTCCGAAAAAGACGCTCGGCGCGGGCGTCAGGTGACGCGGGCGCCCTCGCCGTCCGCAGGACCTGATTCGGCTCGGCGCTCGTGAGCGCGCGATCGCGTCGCGGTGATCCTTCGCTCCGAAAAAGACGCTCGGCGCGGGCGTCAGTGACGCGAGCGCCGAGCGATGGTGAGTTGGGATTGCACTCTGCGTGCATCCCCGTCAGGAGCACGGGTCTAGCAGTGCAACCCTCGAGAACTGTCACCGGTAGTCATTGAAGGACCACCTCCTTTCAGAAACGGCCTTCCCGAACCGCCGACCACGAGAGGATCGGCCGTCGGGCTCCGATGCTTCCGGCGTCCCGGAAGTCCATCGCTCGACAGGTGACGCACCCGCCGGGCGTCGCAGCGACTCGTCGAAGCTCGGGCACCGAGGTGCTGTTGCAGCGCGCATCGCACGATGACCCGATCATGCTCCAGCTTCCGGGCCCCTGCAAGATGCAAGGATTTCCACCGCGGCGCCCGCGCTAGAGTACGCGGGCCATGAAGACGATCGTGTTCGACATCGAGGTCGCCGGCTTCGACTGGGAGGAGGTCGACGAGATCACGCGCGGCTACCTGCTGACGCGCGCCCGCGACGAGGCGGACCGCAAGTCGGTGCCCGATCGGACCGCGCTGTTCCCGGGCCTCGGCAAGATCATCGCGATCGGGATGTGGCTGTACGAGGACGAGCGCGGCCTGCTGCTGCTGGAGGGCGAGAGCGAGGCCGAGAAGGACTGGGAGAAGGTGCCGCACTCGAAGGTCATGCGCGGGTCGGAGCCCGAGCTGCTCGAGCGCTTCTGGAAGATCGTCGGCCGCGGCGGGCTGCGCGTCGTGACGTTCAACGGCCGTGGCTACGACGGCCCGATGCTGATGATCCGCTCGGCGCAGCACGGCTTGTCGCCGAGCATGAACCTGTGCGGCTACCGCTACGACATGAGCACGCACGTCGACCTGATGGAGGTGTTCAACTTCCAGGGCAGCGTGCGCGAGAGCTACAAGCTCGACTACTGGTGCCGGCGCTTCGACATCGAGAGCCCGAAGGGAGGCCTCGACGGCAGCCAGGTCTCGCGCGCGTACCGCGAGGGCCGCATCGACGAGATCGGCGAGTACTGTCTGCGCGACGTGCGCGCGACCGCGCAGTTGTACGGCCGCGTGAAGGACACGCTGCTGCCGCTGTTCGGCAGGCGCTGAGCTGTTGCGCCGCGGGCGAGCGCGGCGACTAGAACACGACCAGCGTCGACTGGAAGTTGCTCGAGCCGAGCGGGAGCCCCGGGTTGGCGGCCGAGAACACCGCGAGCTGTCCGTAGACCGACGTGCCGGCCGGCATCCCGAGGGTCGGCGACGTGAACGTCGTCCAGCCCTTCGCGGGGATCAGCTTCGTCGACAGCACCGTGATGCCGCCGATGCCTCCGCCGATGTCGAGCGACAGGATGCCCGGCACGACCGTCGGCGCGAACGTCGTCGACGCGCACAGGTAGACGATGTCGCCGACGCCCGCGCCCAGCGTCGCGGTCAGCGTCTGCCCGTTGAGCATCAGCGGCGGATCGAGCAACAGCACCGGCGCGGTCGGCGCGACGATGCCGAGCGTCGTCGTCGCCGGACCTTCCTGGTTCGTCACGACGACGCTCACCGCGCCGAGCGCGCCGAGCAGCGGCACCTCGATCGTCAGGCCGGTGTCGCCCTGCTTCGTGAAGCTCGCGGCGACGCCGCCGACGGTGACGCTCGACGTGCTCGACAGGCCGGTCCCGCCGATCTGGAACGTGCTCGCTGGCAGCGCGAGCACCGGGACGCTCGACGGCGTCACGCTCGACAGCTGCGGTCCGCCGACCAGCGGCCCGCCTTCCCTGTCGAACGGGAACGCGTTCGACAGCGACGAGCCGCCCGACGCGTTCTTCTTGACTAGCACGTCGCCGTCGCCCGCCGTCGCCGGAATCGTCAACGTGAGCTTCGTGCCGCCGTTGGTCGACGCGAGGCCGGTGACCTTGACCGGCTCGCCGGTCGTGTTGCCGCCGGCGCGCGTGAACCACACCTCGTTGCCGGTCGACGTGAAGTTCGCGCCGTTGATCACGAGCGTCGCGCCCGTGACCTGCGTCGATGCGATGCGCGGCTTGGACGCGCTCTTCACGCCGTAGATCGCCTTGATCCCCGCGATGTCGTCGGGCTCGATCGAGCGCGTCAGCGAGCCGTTGCCGCCGATGGACGGGAACATCGTCGCGCCGGTGAGGTCGTTCGAGTGGCCGAGGCCGAGCGCGTGGCCGTACTCGTGGCACGCGATGCCCTGCAGATCGGTGCCGCCGAAGCCCGCGTCGGGGCCGTCGGCCCACGTCCAGACCGAGTAGTAGCGGATGCGCCAGCCGTCGCTGATCGGCGTCTCGCAGTAGGCGAGCACGCCGCTGTCGGACCCCGACTCCTCCGAGTGCACGTTGTCGTTCGGGCTGCCGACGGACGCGGCGTTGCCCTGCCAGCTCGGATCGAAGTTCGCGCCGCCCGAGCCGAGTCCGCCGACCTGCGTCGGATCGCCGTAGCCGCCGCCGTGCAGCTCGCTCTGCCACTCGACGACGGCCTTCCAGATCGCGAGCTCGGCGCCCAATGCGCCGGGGAAGCTCGGGCTCGGCGTCGTGTTGTCGTTGGCCGCCGCATCGCTGAAGTTGTCGAACACGCGCACGTCGCGCTGCGACGTCGACAGCGAGCCGCCGATCAGCGAGTACGCGCGCGCGTCGGGCGGCGCGAGCAACCAAACGGCCAGATCGGAAGAGC
>SCVU01000202.1 GCA_004296785.1 Planctomycetota bacterium | reverse complement strand
ACGAGCGCTTCCAGTGGTACGTCGACTACGGGATCGGCGCGGCGAAGCTGCGCAAGTACGAGCACCCGAAGGAGAAGCTCGCGCACTACTGCATCGCGTGCACGGACATCGAGTACGAGTACCCGTTCGGCTGGGGCGAGCTCGAGGGCATCGCGTGCCGCACGGACTTCGACCTGAAGAGCCACAGCGAGGCCTCGGGCAAGGACCTGCGCTACTTCGATCCGGAGACGAAGGAGCGCTACTTCCCGTGGGTCGTCGAGCCGGCCGCCGGAGTCGACCGCGCCGCGCTGACGTTCCTGATCGACGCGTACGACGAGGAAGTCGTCGAGGGCGAGAAGCGCGCGGTGCTGCACTTCCACCCGGAGATCGCGCCGATCACGGTCGCGGTGCTGCCGCTCGTGAAGAAGGAGGGGATGCCGGACAAGGCGCTGGAGATCGACGCCGAGCTGCGCCGGCAGCGCTTCTCGACGTACTACGACGAGAGCGCGGCGATCGGGCGGCGCTACCGGCGCCAGGACGAGGTCGGCACGCCGTACTGCGTGACGATCGACGGCGACACGCTCAAGGACGACGTCGTGACGGTGCGGCTGCGCGATTCGATGCAGCAGGAGCGGGTCAAGGTGAGCGAGCTGGCGGCGTGGGTCGGCGCGAACATGCGCACGTGGACGCGGCCGGCGCGCCAGGCGTGAGCGGATTCCGATGAGCACGCAGGCGACGCAGTCGGGGAACCACGCGTTCCAGGCCGAGATCGAGCAGCTGCTCGACCTCGTCATCCACTCGCTCTACACGCACAAGGAGATCTTCCTGCGCGAGCTCGTGTCGAACGCGTCCGATGCGCTCGACAAGCTGCGCGTCGCGGCGCTGCAGGACGCGAGCCTGCTGCCCGCGGGCGAGGAGCTCTCGATCCGCATCGAGGTCGACGAGAAGCAACGCATCGTGCGCGTGATCGACAACGGCATCGGCATGACCGCCGCCGAGGTCGTCGAGAACCTCGGCACGATCGCCCGCTCGGGCACCAAGCGCTTCCTCGATCAGTTGAAGTCCTCCGGCGGCACCGAACTGCCGCGCTTGATCGGCCAGTTCGGCGTCGGCTTCTACGCGAGCTTCATGGTCGCGCGCGAGGTCGTCGTCGAAACGCGCAAGGCCGGCGCGCCCGGCGCCACGCGCTGGCGCTCGAGCGGCCGCGGCGGCTTCGCGATCGAGCCGTGCGAGCGCGCCGAGCGCGGCACGTCGATCGAGCTCCACCTCGCCGACGCCGAGGAGGGCCCGCAGGGCACGCTCGAGGACTTCGCGCAGCCCTGGCGCCTGCGCGAGATCGTCAAGCGCTACTCGGACTTCGTCGAGTACCCGATCCGCATGCTCGCCGAAGGCAAGTCGGGCGAGTGGGAGACGGTCAACGTCCAGAAGCCGCTGTGGGCGCGGCCGAAGTCCGAGATCAAACCCGACGAGTACGAGGAGTTCTACAAGTCGTTCACCGGCGAGTTCGAGGCGCCGCTGGAGACCGTGCACCTGTCCGCCGAGGGCGGCGCGGTCTGGCAGGCGCTGTTGTTCGTCCCGCGCAGCCGGCCGTACGACGCGATGCACGCGTTGCAGCAGAAGAGCCAGCTGCACCTGTACGTCAAGCGCGTGCACATCGCGCAGAACTGCGAGGAGCTGATCCCGCTGTGGCTGCGCTTCGTGCGCGGCCTCGTCGACTCCGACGACCTGCCGCTCAACATCTCGCGCGAGACGCTGCAGCACGACCGCAACCTGAAGCCGATCCGCTCGCGCATCACGCGCAAGCTGCTCGACGCGCTCGACAAGCTGCGCGAGTCGCGGCCCGCCGACTACGCGGTGTTCTGGCGCGAGCACGGCGCGGTGCTCAAGGAGGGCATCTGGCACGACGACAGCTTCCGCGAGGACATCCTGAAGGTCGCGAGCTGGTCGACGACGCACGGCGACGGCACGACGACGCTCGCCGCGTACGTCGAGCGCATGCCGGCGGCGCAGAAGGCGATCTACGTGCTGCTCGCTTCCGGCGATCTCGATGCGCGCGCGGCGGCGAGCTCGCCGCACCTGGAGGCCTGCCGCAAGAAGGGCTTCGAGGTGCTGCTGCTCACAGATCCGGTCGACGAGTTCGTGCTGCTCAAGCTGACCGAGCACGCCGGCAAGCCGGTGCAGCGGCTCGACCGCGGCGTGCTCGACCTGGACGACGCCGATCGCGAGGCGCGCGAACAGCAGGAGAAGGCGCACGCGCGGCTGATCGAGGACGTGCAAGGAACGCTGAAGGGCCGCGTCGAGTCGGTGCGGCTGTCGAGTCGCCTGGTCGACTCGCCGGCGGTGCTCGCCGAGAGCGAGGGCGGACTCTCGCCGCATCTGGAGCGGATGATGCGCCAGTCGGGGCAGTCGGTTCCCGAGCGCAAGCGCGTGCTCGAACTCAATCCGTCGCACCCGGTCGTGCAGCGGCTGGCCGCGCTGCGCGAGCAGGGCGGCGAGCCGTTCGAGCGCGCGGTCGAGCTCGTGCACGGGCTCGCGGCGATCTCCGACGGGCAGGCGCCGAGCGACCCGCAGCGCTTCGCGAAGGCGCTGTCCGAGCTGCTCGCGCGCGGCTGAGCGTCAGACGCCGCGCCGCGCGCGCGCGTCGAACCACGCCCAGAAGCGGCTCTCGCGCGTCTTCCAGTGC
>SCVU01000201.1 GCA_004296785.1 Planctomycetota bacterium | reverse complement strand
GCCGAGCGTTCCGTCGCTGGCACGGCTGACGAGCGTCGTGATCCCGAGCTGGCGATCGCGCACGAACACGTCGGAGGCGGCGTTGGTGTCGCCCGCCACGAGGTTGTCCGACGCCGACGCGAACGCGACGTAGCGCGCGTCCGCCGACAGCGCGGCGAACGTGCTGATGCCGTTGCCCTCGGCGCCGCCGCTCGCGACGCTGACGCGCGTGGTCAGGCCGGACTGCGCGAGCGCGGCTGTGCCGCACGCGCAGGCGAGCGCGAACGCGGCGCGCGCGGCTCTCGGGCTAGACCACATCGATCTCGTGCGCTCCCCGCGCGGCGTAGCGACCGATGCAGTGGACCGGCAGTCCGCGCGCGGCGAGCGCGCTCTCGAGCGCGGCGGCGCGCTCGGGCGCGATCGCGATCAACAGACCGCCCGAGGTCTCGGCGTCGAACAGCAGGCCGGCCAACGCTTCGTCGACGCCCGCGGCGATCGCGTAGTGCCCGTGCAGATTCGCGCGACCGCGCTTCGCGCCGCCGGAGTACAGGCCCTTGCGCGCGAGCTCGAGCGCGCCGGGGAACAGCGGCACGCGCGCCGCCTCGATGCGCAGCGTGACGCCGCTGGCGCGCGCGACATTGTACGCGTGACCGATCAGGCCGAAGCCGGTGATGTCCGTGCACGCGCTCGCGCCGGCCTCGTTCATCGCCTCGGCCGCCTTGTCGTTGAGCGTCGCCATCTGCCGCGCCGCCGGCTCGAGCTCGCTCCACGCGATCGCCTTCTTCTTCGCCGCGGTCGTGAAGCAGCCCATGCCGAGCGGCTTGGTCAGGTACGCGAGCTCACCGGCGCGCGCGCGGTCGTTCGAGGTGACGCGCGTCGGATCGACGAGGCCGGTGACCGCGAACCCGAACTGCACGGCGCTCTGCACGGTGTGGCCGCCGACGACGAGCGCGCCGCTCTCGGCGATCTTGCCGTACCCGCCGCGCAAGATCTCGGCGATCCACTCGGTCGGGAAGTCCTTCGGGAAGCCCGCGATGTTGAGCGCCGAGATCGGCCGCCCGCCCATCGCGTAGACGTCCGACAGCGCGTTCGCCGCCGCGATCGCGCCGTAGTACCAGGGGTCGTCGACGACCGGCGGGAAGAAGTCGACGGTCTGCACGAGCCCGACGCGCGTTCCTCTGGGCAGACCTTCCCCCTCGCCGAGCACGACGACGCCAGCGTCGTCGTACGTCAGCGGTCCGACCAACAACCGGTCGTCCTTCTGGCCTTCGAGTTCGCGCAACACGTGCGCGAGCTGCCCGAGCGGCAGCTTGGCGGCTCAACCGGCGCAGTCGGCGTATTCGGTCAGGTGCGGGTGCTGCGGATGCGTGGAGATTTCGCTCATCGCGCTCCAGCCTACCACCGATCGACGCCTCTCAACCGCGCACGACCGCGGCGAGCGCGCGCGCGAGCGCTTCGTCCTCGCCGGCGAGCAGCGTGCGCGGATCGACGAGCAGCGCGCCGTCCTGCACGCGCGCGAAGACCGGCGGCTCGCCGAGGCGCAGCGCCGTCGCGAGCGCGCCGCCCTCGCGACCGGCGACGCGCAGCTCGAGCGCGAAGCCGGGAAGGTACACGTCGGGCGCCGAGCCGCTGCCCGGTTGGCTCGCGCATTCGACGATGCGCAGCGCGACGCCGCTCGCGCCGTCGCGCACGCCGAGCGCCGCGAGCTGCGCGACGAGCGCTTCACAGCGCGCGCGCGTCTCGCCCGCGCTCATCCGCAAGAGCGCGCGCGTCGGCAACTCGTCGCCGCGCCCGGCGAGCAACAGCTCGAGCGTCGCTTCGAGCGCGGCGATCTGGCTCTTGTCCAGGCGCAGCGCGCGGTACAGCGGACACGCGCGCACGCGCGCGATCCACTCGCGCTTGCCGACGACGATGCCGGCCTGCGGACCGCCGAGCAGCTTGTCGCCCGAGAACGTCACGACGTCGTAGCCCGCGCCGAGCGCCGCGCGCACCGTCGGCTCTTCGCCGAGCGCCTCGAGCGGCGCCGCGCCGCCCGCTTCGACCAGCCCCGAGCCGAGGTCCCACGCCGCCGGCAACCCGCGCCCGTGCGCGAGCGCGACCACCGCCTCGTGCTCCGCCTCCTCGGTGAAGCCGATGACGCGGAAGTTCGACGGATGCACGCGCAACAGGAGCGCGGTGCGCTCGCCGAGCGCGTCGCGGTAGTCGGACAGCCGCGTGCGATTGGTCGTGCCGACCTCGCGCAGCACGCAGCCCGCCATCTCCATCACCGCCGGCATGCGGAACGCGCCGCCGATCTCGACGAGCTCGCCGCGCGACAACACGACCTCGCGCCCGCGCGCGAGCGCCGCGAGCACGAGCGTGACCGCCGCGGCGTTGTTGTTGACCGCGATCGCGGCCTCGCAGCCGAACAGGCGCGCGCACAGCGCGCTGATCCGATCGTCGCGCTGGTTGCGCTGCCCGCTCTCGCGGTCGACCTCGAGCACCGAGTAGCCGGCGGCGACCTCGGCCATGCGCGCGGCCGCTTCCGGATGCAGCGGCGCGCGGCCCAGGCCGGTGTTCAGCACGACGCCGCTCGCGTTGATCGCGCGGCACAGACCCGCGCGCCGCTCGCGCGCGACGCGCGCTTCGATCGCCGCGCCGAGCTCGCCCGCCGCGATGCGGCGCTCGATCTCGGCGGCCGTCGGTTGCTCGGCGCGGATCCGCTCGCGCCACGCCGCGAGCACCTCTTGGACGAAGCCCGCGGCGAGCTCGCGCGGCATCCCGGCGCACGCCGCGCGCACGCGCGGCGCTCCGAGCAACTCGTCGACGGACGGGAGCGCGCGGAACGGGTTGGCTGGATCCATCGGCGGCCTGATACCGTACCGCAATGCGCGGCCGAGCACGTCCCTGGATCCGGCGCGAGGTCGACGCGCGCGTGGTCGACGAGCTCGCGCGCAAGCTCGCGGTCTCGCGCGTGACGGCGACGGTGCTCGCGGCGCGCGGCCACGCGGAGCCCGCGCGCGCGCAGACGCACCTGTCCGCGTCGCCGAGCGGGCTGCACGATCCCGCCGCGCTGCCCGGCATGCGCGCGGCGGTCGAGCGCCTGGCGCGCGCGGTGCGCGACCGCGAGCCGATCCTCGTGCACGGCGACTACGACGTCGACGGCGTGACCGGCACCGCGCTGCTCGTGCGCCTGTTGCGCCTCGTCGGCGCGAACGCGCACTGGCACATCCCCAATCGCCTCGTCGACGGCTACTCGTTCGGCCCGCACTCGATCGAGAAGGCGCGCGAGACCGGCGCGCGCGTCGTGATCAGCGTCGACAACGGCACCTCGGCCTTCGACACGATCGCCGAGCTCGCCTCGCTCGGCGTCGACGTGATCGTCACCGACCACCACGAGCCGCCGCTCGCGCACCCGGTGCACGGCGCGCTCCCCCCCGCGCTCGCGATCGTCAATCCGAAGCTCGCGGGGTCGACCTATCCGTGGCGCGAGCTGTGCGGCGGCGCGGTCGCGTTCAAGCTCGCGTGGGGACTGTGCCAGGAGCTCTCCGGCGCGCAGCGCGTGCGGCCCGAGCTCAAGGCGTTCCTCGAGGACGCGATGGCGCTCGTCGCGATCGCGACGGTCTGCGACGTCGTGCCGATGCGCGACGAGAACCGCGTGTTCGCGCGCCAAGGACTCAAGTTCCTCGGCGCGACGCGGCATCCGGGACTGCGCGCGCTGCTCGACGTCGTCGGCGTCAGCGGAAGGCCGCTCACTTCGGACGACCTCGGATTCGCCATCGGTCCGCGCATCAATGCGTCGGGGCGCCTGGGCAGCGCGTCGCGCGCGGTCGAGCTCTTGCTCGCCGACGATCCGGCGGTCGCGCGCAAGCTGGCGGGCGAGCTCGACAAGCTCAACGCGAAGCGCAAGGAGATCGAGCAGGAGGTGCTCGCGCAGGCGCGCGAGAAGGCGCGTGCGTTCGCGGATGCGCGCGAGTGGCCGGTGCTCGTCGTCGACGGGATCGGCTGGCACCCGGGCGTCGTCGGGATCGTCGCCGCGCGGCTCGTCGAGGAGCACGGCCGGCCGGCGTTCGTGCTCGGGGTCGAGCCGAGCTCGAGCGGCGTCGCGGCGAACGGAGCGAGCGGCTCGCACGCGGCGGCCGGCGCGAGCGGGCTCGTCGCGAAGGGCAGCGGCCGGACCTGGGGCGCCTTCGATCTGCTGGCGTGCCTGCGCGCCGGACAGCCGCTGCTCGTGCGCGGCGGCGGACATGCGCAAGCCGTCGGGCTCGAAGTCGATTCGGCGCACATCCCGGCGCTGCGCGACGCGCTGTGCGCGCACGCGCGTGAGGTCCTCAACGGCGCGGCGCACGCGCCGTCAGCGCTGCACGTCGACTGCGACGTCACGGCGGCGCACATCGACGAGCCGCTGCTGCGGGATCTCGAGCGGCTCGAGCCGTGGGGCACGGGGAACGAGATCCCGGTGCTCGCGTCGAGCCAGCTCGAGCTCGCCGACGAGCCGCGGGTGCTGGGGGCGGATCAGTCGCACCTGTCGCTGAAGGTGCGGCACGGGAATCGTTTCTTGCGCGCGATGGCGTTCGGGATGGGGTCGCGGCGCGAGGAGTTCGCGGGCGCGCGCAAGCTCGAGCTCGCGTTCACGCCGCGCTGGAACACGTTCCGCGGCAACACGAGCCTCGAACTGCTCGTGCACGACTTCCGCGCGAGCTGAACGAGACGAGCGCCGTCACTCGCTCGCCCGCACGATCACGAACCGCGGCCAGTACAGCT
>SCVU01000200.1 GCA_004296785.1 Planctomycetota bacterium | reverse complement strand
TCGACCTCGCGGCGGGGTTCTACACGCGCTGCGAGCCGCGCCTGGGCCGCACGCGCGCGAGCTTCATCGACTACGCGCGCGATCGCGCCGTCGCCGATCCCGATCGGCTCGACGAGGTGATCGACGCCGCGGCGGTGCGCGAAGTGCGCGGGCTGCTCGAGTCGCGCCTGCCCGCGTACGCGGCGCAGCCCGACGCCGGTTGGCAGGCCGCGTGGTACACGCTGACGCCGGATGCGCAGGCGTTGCTCGGCGCGCTCGAGGAGTGCGCGGGTCTGTACGTCGCGACCGGCTTCTCGGGCCACGGCTTCAAGCTCGCGCCGTCGGTCGGCGCCGGGCTCGCGCAAGTGCTCACCGATCAGCCGTGCACCGCATTCGACGCGCGCTTCTTCCGTCCGCGGCGCTTCGAGTCGGGCGAGCGCGCGGCGGGCGGCGCGTTCGGCCTGTGATCGACCGCGCTACGCGGCCTTCTCGAGCCGCGTGATGCGCACGCCGTAGGTCGAGCCGATCGTCACGATCTCGCCGCGCGCGACGAGCTTGCCGTTGACGCGGATGTCCGCGTGCTCGTGCACCTCGCGGTCGAGCTCGATCAGCGAACCCGGGCCGAGTCGCGCGAGCTCGCCGAGGCTGAGCTTCGCGCGGCCGACCTCGACCGTCACCGTGACCTGCACGTCGAGCAGTCCGTTCAGCGCGAACGGCTGGCCCGGCTTGCCCGCTGCGAGCTGGTCGAGCTCGTGCGTCTGCACGAGGACCTTCTCGGCCGCGGTGTCGATGGCGGCCTCGAGCTCGCTCGGCGAGGTGCCGGCCGCGGAGGTCGGGGGCTGACTCATGGTGCTTGTTTCGTCCATCCGAGGCGCGGCCTTGAACGTCACTCCTTGGGAGTGCCCTCGACGACGTTGCGCAGCGCGACCGCGAGCTTCTCGCCGCGCGCGCCGAGGTCGGCGACGGCCCAGGCGCGGCCGTTGACGTACAGATCGAGCCCGGCGTCGGCGCTGGCACCGAGCGGCAGCACGTCGCCGGTCTCGAGCGCGAGCAGCTCCGACAGCGGCATCTCGAGCGCGCCGAGGCGCGCGCTGATCTCGAGGTCGAGGTCGCGGATGTGTTCGACGGGCGGCGTGGCCGCGCCGGCCGAGCTCGCGGCGCGGCGCGCCGGCGGCGGCACGTGCGCGCGGATCGAGTAGCGCGAGGTCGGGCGCTCGATCTCGAGCTCGATCGTCAAGCGGTGCGGATCGGGAGCGCCTTCGCCGTGGCGCCACGTGCCGATCGCGCACGGCTCGTCGACCGCGCGCAGGTTCTCGAACTCGAAGTCGAGCAGGTCGCACAGCGGCGCGAACAGCAGCCGCGTCAGCACGACCAGCAGGCGTTGTTCGGCGCTCGACAGCGCGCGCGCGGTCTCGTGCGGCGTCGCGCCGAGCAGCAGCTCGAACTCCGCCACGGCCTTCGCGCAGTCCATCGAGACCCAGCACACCTGGCCGCGCGAGCGGAACGCGAGCAGCGCGAACGGCGGCTTCCAGCTCTCGACGAGCCGGTCGGCGGACGATTCGGTCGCGCTGGCGAGCTTGACCAGCACGTCGGAGCCGAGCAGTTGCCGCGCCGCTTGCTGGATGCGCGGCAGCCGGCGATCGATCTCGTTCGCGATCGCGTCCATCTCGGCCGCGGCGACGCGCCGCGGCTGCGAGAAGTCGCGCTGCGCGACCTCGGTCGGGCCCGCGCTCGGACCCGCGCCCGCGGCGCCGGTCTGCTCGAGCAGCGCGTCGCGCTCTTCGTCCGACACGTGGGTGGACATCGCGTGCTCGCCCTTGTGCTCGACCACGTCTACTGGACCAGCAACTTCTCGCGCAGCACGCGGCGCAGCTTGCCCGGCGCGCCGACCGCGACCTCGCCGACGAAGTCCTTCTGCACGCCGGTCACGTCGACGTAGACGGTGTTGCCGTCGTGGTCGACGACCCTGAGGTCGCGCTCCTCGCCGCGATAGCGCATCTCGGGACCGGCATCGAGCTGGATCGTCTGCGAGTGCGCGTCGACGATCAGCCGGTGCTGGTGCAGCAGGCCGCGCATCGTCGCCATGTGAATCGATTCGCCGGGCTTCAACCCGGACGCGTGGTCGGCCTCGTTCGCCTTCTTCGCGTCGCCGAACACGACGGGGAACAGCACGGGATCGATCTCCTCGCGGATCTCCTCGAGCAGCGCGTCGATCAGCACCGGATCGGTGACTTCCTCGCGCGTGCGCGTCGAAGCGATGCGCAGCAGGCTGTCGGTCAGCATCGCCGCGTACTGCGGATCCTCTTCGCCGGGCTTGCCGCCCGCGCCGGTGCGCGCCTTGACGAACGTCTCGTCGTACGCGACGTACTCGGCGGTCAGGCTCATCACGAGGTAGCGCTTGCTCCCCTCGCCCGCGAGGTTCACCTGCAGCTCGCTGTTCGAGAGCTTCGCGACGAACGGTCCCTGCAGGATCGGCGCGACGTGCTTCTTCGGCACCGCCATCGATGCGAACACGTACGCGAGCACGAGCAACGCGCCGATGCCGCCGCCGACGAAGAGCGGCAGCTTGCTCTTCTTCGGCGCCGCCTCGGGCTTGGCGGCGTCGCCTTCCTTGCCGTCCTTCTTGTTCTTCTCGTCGGCCATCGCCCGGCCCTATCGGCAGGAACGGCGCGGGTCTTGACCCGCCGGCGGGGGGTTACTGGACGGGTTTGGGGAGCTGCCCGTAGGTCGTCGCGTAGTCCTTCCACTTGTCCGGTGGGAGGGCGTTCAGCAGCTGCGCCGCGCGGTCGTCGCCCAGCGTGCGCAGCATGCGCGCCGCATCGAGCGGGGACAGCTGCAGCAGGCGCTTGGCGAGGTCGGCCGGCTCGCCGGTCTGGAACAGCGTCGCGAGCCCGGCCGCGGTCGCGGCGGCGGTCGTGTTGTCGCCGTTGGCGGCGCCGGTCGCGAGTGCGGCCTGCTGCTGTGCGAGCAGCGCCTCGCCTTCCTCGACCTTCGCCAGTCGATCGGCGAGCTCGGTCTTGAGCTTCTCCATCTGCGCGAGGCGCTCGTCGACCTGCTGCTCGCGTTCGCCGAGCAGCCGTTCGCGCGAGTCGAGCGCGCGCGTGCGCTTGCCGAGCGCGACGAACTCGCGGTCGAGCCCGGCGCGCGACGCCTTGAGCTCCTCGACGAGGCGCTCCATCTGGTACGCGCTCATCGGCGATTCGACGGAGAACGTCGAGAGCACGCCGAGGCCGGCCTTGGCCGGGCCGCGGTTGCCGCGGATGTCCGCCGCTGCGGGGGCGACGGGTTCGGAGCTCGCGTCGTGCTCCGCGCTCGCGGTCGCGTGCGCGGCGGGCTCGGGATCGTTCGCCGCGTTCTCTGCGAGCGCCGCGCTGTCGATCGCGTGCTCGTCGGCCGGCTGTGCGTGTTCGTCATGGCTCGCCGCGGGCTGCGCGAGGTACTTGCCGATCAGCGCGATGCGCTCGGGCGGCACGTGCATCAGCACGCAGAACCCGAGGTAGGCCGTGTAGAACAGCGCGAGCGCGCCGACGCCGGCGCCGCCGTAGATCAGGCTCTTCTTCAGTTTCGGCTTCATCGCTTCAGGCGTTCATCGGCAGGCTGTATCGGATTTCTGGGTTTCCGCACTGGAGCGGCCAGCGAACGGGCCGGTGGAGGCGTCGGCGGCGCGGCGCGAGCCGCTGCGGGCCGCGTCGCGCTGGATCGCGATCTCGTCCATCGCGCGCGCATCGGCCGCGGCCAGCGCCGCGAAGTGCCGCTCGCGCGTGCGCTCGCGCAGCCAGATCGGAAGAGC
>SCVU01000199.1 GCA_004296785.1 Planctomycetota bacterium | reverse complement strand
CGGATCTGAAGCGCTGGCCGAAGCCCGGCTGCGCCGCGTTGTGGTGCGCGGCGTCGATCAGCACGCGCTGCGCGCCGGTCGCGGCCGGCGGCGCGGCGAGCACCGGCTTCCAACCGATGATCGCGCGCTGGAAATCGCGCGCCACGAACAGCACGAGGCCGGCGGTCGCGAGCGCGCCGACGCCGAGCGCGATGGCGAGGATGCGTTTCTTCTTCATGGCTGCCGCGCTACGCGGGCCGGGCCGCGCCATTCGAACCGCGTTCGGGGCGCCGAGGGTGTCGCCGCGGTCGGCGCGGGCTCCGGCGCCGTGAATTCGGGCGGGTTTCCCCTGCGGCCGGACGCGGCCGCGCTCAGCGCCGGTGGAACGCGCGCTCGAGATCCGCGAGGCGGAAGCGCACGCGCGTCGGCCGTCCGTGCACGCAGGTCTGATCGCTCTCGAGCGCGCGGCCGCGCTCGAGCAGCGCGCGCATCTCCTCGGCGCTCAGCACGTCGCCGGCCATCACCGACGAGCGGCACGCGGCGCGCTGCAGCGCGGCCTCGAGCACGTCCTGTGCCTTCGGCGAGCGCTCCGAGTCCTCGAGGAAGGCCGCGACGTCGCGCACGATCGCCGTGGGCCGCGGCCGCGCGAGGCGCGCCGGCAGCGCGTGCACCGCGATCGTCGTGTCGCCGAATGGCTCGAGCTCGAGGCCGATGCGCCGCAAATCGTTCGACCACGACGCGAGCAGCGCGACTTCGGCGCGCGAGAGCTCGACGAGCTCGGGCACGAGCCAGCGCTGGACCTCGAGCGCGCCGGCGGCGAGCTCGGCGCGCAGCTCCTCGTACGTGATGCGCTCGTGCAGCGCGTGCTGGTCGATCACCTCGAAGCCGTCGGGCAGCGCGCGCACGATGTAGCTCGCGGCGACCTGGACGCACTCGTCGGCGGCGCGGCCGAGCGCGAGCGCGGCGACGGTTTCGGGAACGGGCGGCGGCGGCGGCGGCGGCGCGGCGAACACGCGCGCGGACGCGGATGCGGGCGCTGGATTCGCGGCGGCCGGCGCGCTCGCGCGGAACGGCAGGATCGGCGTGCGCTCGACGAACTCGGCCGGCGCCGGCGCGACGAGCGGCTCGAACTTCGCCGCCGGCGTCGCGAGGTCCGCGCGCGCCAGCGCCGCGCGCAGCGCGGAGAGCGCGAACGCGAACACGCGCCGCTCCTCGCGGAACCGCACCTCGCTCTTCGTCGGGTGCACGTTGACGTCGACCTGGCGCGGATCGACGTCCAGGCGCAGGAAGCACACCGGCGTGCGCCCGGTGTCGTCGAAACCGCGGTACGCCTCCTTCAGGATCCGCGCGAGCAGCTTGTCCTTCAGCGCGCGGCCGTTGAGGAACCACATCGTGCGCGCGGAATCGCGGCGCGACAGCCGCGGCGGCGCGAGGTAGCCCGAGATGCGCAGGCCGCCCTCGGCCGCCTCGACGGCGACGAGCGCGTCGCCGAGCTCGGCGCCGAACGTGCGGCGCACGCGCTCGCGCAGGTCGAGCTCGGCGCCGACGTCGAACACGCGGCGGCCGTCGTGCGTGAGCTGGAACCCGACGCCGTCGTGCGCGAGCGCGAGGCGCTGGAACAGGTCGAGGCAGCGCGCGAGCTCGTACGCGGGCGCCTTCATGAACGCGCGCCGCGCCGGCACCGCGTGGAACAGATCGCGCACCTCGATCAGCGTGCCGCGCTCGGCGCCCGCCTCGTGCGGGCCCTCGGTGCTGCCGTCGGCGGCGCGGATCTCGTGGCCGAGGCCGCTCGCATCGTCGCGCGTCCGCGACACGATGCGCACGCGCGCGACCGAGGCGATCGAGGCGAGCGCCTCGCCGCGGAAGCCGAGCGACGCGATGTGCTCGAGGTCGTCGAGCTCGCGCAGCTTGCTGGTCGCGTGCGGCACGAGCGCGAGCTCGATGTCGGCGCGCCCCATGCCCGAGCCGTCGTCGACGACGCGGATCAAGCGCAGGCCGCCCGATTCGAGATCGACGCGCACGCGCCGCGCGCCGGCGTCGAGCGCGTTCTCGACGAGCTCCTTGACGACCGACGCGGGTCGTTCGACGACCTCGCCGGCCGCGATCTGATTGCGCACGTGCTCGGGCAGCACCGCGATGCGCGCGGCGGTCGGCGGCGCGCTCATCGGCGCGCTCCCGGGGCCGCGCCGCGCGCGACCGGCGCCGGCCGCGCGCGGTGGCGCAGCGCGAACAGCGTGAGATCGTCCGCGTCGACGCTCCCGCCGGTCCGCGAGCGCCGCTCGAGCCGCACGACGTCCTCCTGCATCGCGCGCCACGCCGCGCTCGGCCGCGCGCGCGCGCGCTCGAGCGACTCGGCGACGCGCTGCGGCGGACCGCCGAAGCCGGCCGCGGCGACGGCGTCTTCGGCCGAGCGACCGGCGGCGAGCGCCTCGGCGGCCGCGAGGTTCGCGCGCACGCCGCGCGCGAGCGCCGGCAACAGCATCCCGACGAGCGCGCCCGGATCGACGAGCCGCCGGCCGTCCTTCTCCTCGAAGCCCGCGTGGAACAGCGTCTCGAGGCCGAGCATCGCGCGCGGCAGGTCGCCGCGCGCGATGTGGTCGGCGACCGCCCACGGCGTCGTCGACGCCTGCGGCAGCGCGACCGCGCGCACGCCGCCGGTGCCGACGACCGCGAGCTTGTCGAGCGCGCCGTCGAGCGCCGCGAGGTCGTTGCCGAGCATCGCCGCGAGGTACAGCGCATCGTCGCTCGACAGGCGGATCGACTTGTCGCGCGAGCGCGCGAGCAGCCACTGCACGAGCTCGGTCTGCCGCGGATCCGGCTTCCACGGCGGCGGCGAGTCGTACAGCCGGCGGAAATCGCTGACGGTGCCGCCGGCCTTCGCGACGGCCTTGGCGAGCGCGTGGTCCGCGCGCAGCGCGTCGGCCGACAGCGCGAAGCAACCCGCCGCGCCGCTGTCGAGCCACGCGACGACCGCGCGCACCAGCGCGCTCGGCGCGCCGGCCTCGGTCTTCGCGAGCAGGTCGGTGCGCTCGCGCGTCGTCCCGCGCAGCACGACCACGCGCGCGCTCGCGAACATCGAGCTGCCCGACAGGTCGTCGATCAGCGCGGCGAGCGAGAAGTCGGGATCGGCGACGTCGTGCGCGCACCACTCCCACTCGAGCGCCTGCGCGCGCGCGCGCAGCGCGGCGAGCGCCTGTTCGCGAAACCAGCGCTCCTCGCCGCGCAGCACGTAGCCGCGCGCGGGATCGCCGCCGCGCAACTGCGCGACGAGCGTCGAAAGCTGCGCCGCCGGATCGGCGCTCTTCTTGTCGGCCGGGCTCATGCGGGCCTCCCGCGCAGGAACAGATCGGCGCCGACGCCGGCGAGCAGCACGAAGCCGATCCAGCCGTTGAGCGTGAAGAACGCGAGATCGAGCCGCGACAGGTCGTCGGGTCGCACGAGCCGGTGCTGCCACACGAGCAGCAGCGCGGCGAGCGCGAGCGCGACCGCCGTGCCGTACGAGAGCCCGCCGCGCACCGCGAACGCCGCGAGCAGCGCGAAGGCCGCGACGTGCAGCGCCTCCGACACGCGCAGCGCGCGCGCGATGCCGAGGCGCGCCGGGATCGAGTGCAGCCCGGCCTCGCGGTCGAACGCCTGGTCCTGGCACGCATACAACACGTCGAAACCCGCGACCCACGCGACGACGGCGGCCGACAGCAGCAGCGGCGCCGCGATGCCGCCGTCGAAGCGACCGCGCACCGCGAGCCACGCGCCGAGCGGCGCGAGCCCGAGCGCGAGGCCGAGCCAGACGTGCGCGAGCGCGGTGAAGCGCTTCGCGTAGCTGTAGCCGAGCAGCACCGCGAGCACGAGCGGCGCGAGCCACGCGCACAGCGGGCCGAGCCGGTAGGCGCCGAACACGAACAGCGCGCTGCTCGCGGCGACCAGTGCGCCGACCGCGAGCGGCGAGAGCTTGCCCGCCGGCAGCTCGCGCGCGCGCGTGCGCGGGTTGCGCGCGTCGATGTGGCGGTCGACGAGCCGGTTGAAGCCCATCGCGGCCGTGCGCGCGGCGACGC
>SCVU01000198.1 GCA_004296785.1 Planctomycetota bacterium | reverse complement strand
GGCGACCGGCGGGATCGTGCTCGCGCGCTACGGCGCCAATCCCCGCGCGGTGATCCAGGCACTCGAGAAGCGCATCGCGGAGCTCGAGCCCGGCCTGCCCGAGCGCGTGCTCGCCGACGGCACGCGCTCGAAGGTGCGGCTCGTCCCGTACTACGACCGCAGCGTGATCGTCGACGAGACGGTCGCGACGTTGAAGGAAGCGCTCAGCGAGGAGCTGCTCGTCGCCGCCGGCGTCGTGCTCATCTTCCTGCTCCACCTGCGCGCATCCGCTGCGATCGTCACGACGTTGCCGCTGTCGCTCGCGCTGGCGTACATCGCGATGTACTCGCTCGGAGTCGACGCCAACATCATGTCGGTCGCGGGCCTCGCGATCGCGATCGGCGACGTCGCGGACATGGGGATCATCATGACGGAGAACATCGTCCGTCACCTGGCCGCCGATCCACTCGGGCGCAGGACGCGCGAGGGTCACTTGCGCATCGTCGAGCGCGCGGCCCACGAAGTCGGTCCGGCGATCACGACGGCGGTCTTCAACACGATCCTGTCGTTCATCCCGGTGTTCTTGCTCGCGGGCCAGGAGGGCAAGCTCTTCAAGCCGCTCGCGTACACGAAGACGTTCGCGATCTCCGCTTCGGTGATCCTGGCGCTGACCGTCGTGCCGGCGGTCGCGTTGCTCGTCTTGCGCGAGACCGAGATCCGGCGCCGGACGAAGTGGATCGTATCGATCGTGATCGGCGCGGTGTCGGCGATCGCGCTGCGCTTCGTGCTCGTGCGCTTCGCCGGCGTCCACGGCGCGTTCGGTTGGCCGACCTCGATCGCGCTCGGAGTCGGCATCGCGCTCGCGTTCGCGCGGATGCTGAGCGAGCGCGTCGTCCCGGGCGAGGCCAATCCGGTTTCGCGTGCGATCGTCAGGGTGTACGAGCCGACGCTGCGGTGGGTGCTCGCGCACAAGGCGCTGTTCCTGACTCTGCCGACCTTCCTGCTCGTGCTCGGGTTCACGATCTGGCTCGGATTCAGCGCGGTGTTCCGTCCGTTGAGTTGGTCGCTCGAGCGGGTCGGACTGCGGCCGACCACCTGGGCGCCGTGGAGCGCGGTCGCACACACGTTCCCTGGACTCGGCCGCGAGTTCATGCCGCCGCTCGACGAGGGCTCGTTCCTGTACATGCCTTCGCTGCTGCCCGCTGGTTCGCTGACGCAGGGACTCGAGGTGCTCGCCGTCCAGAACGCCCGGATGCGCGAGGTGCCGGAGGTGCTCGACGTGGTCGGCAAAATCGGCCGGTCGGAGTCCGCGCTCGATCCGGCGCCGACCAGCATGGTCGAGACCATCGTCACGCTGAAGCCGGAGCCGCAATGGCGCGATGTCGAGCAGCGCCGCTGGTTCACCGGCTGGCCCAGCGTCGTGCGCGCACCGCTCGCCTTCGCCTGGCCCGAGACGCGCAAGATCTCCAAGGAGGAGCTGCTGCTGGAGCTGCAGGCCAAGGCCGCCGTCCCGGGCGTGCTGCCGACGTGGCTCCAGCCGATCCAGACCCGCCTGGTCATGTTGTCGTCGGGCTTCCGCGCGATGATGGGCGTGAAGATCTACGGTCCGGAGCTCGCCGAGATCGAGCGCATCGGCATCGAGATGGAACGCACCCTGCGCGAGGTGCCCGGAGCCGTCGATGTGGTCGCCGATCGGATCATCGGCAAGCCGTATCTCGAGTTCGTGATCGACCGCGAGGCAGCGGCCCGCTATGGCGTGCGCGTCGAGGACGTCCAGGAGATCGTCGAAGTGGCGATCGGCGGCGAGCGCGCGACGACGACGGTCGAGGGCGCGGCGCGCTATCCCGTGCGCGTGCGGTTCGCGCGCGAGGTGCGCGACTCCGTGGAGGCGCTCGAAAAGGTGCTCGTGCCGACCTCCTCAGGCGCGCAAGTCGCGCTGACGTCGGTCGCGCACTTCAAGATCGAGATCGGTCCGCAGGAGATCAAGCGCGAGGACACGCTCAAGGTCGGATACGTCACGCTCAACACGCGTGACCGCGACGAGATCTCGGTGGTCGAGGACGCGGAGCGTCTGCTGCGCGCCAAGATCGCCGACGGAACGCTGCAGCTCCCCGCCGGCTACTACTACCGTTGGGGCGGCCAGTTCGAGGCGCAGGTTCGAGCGACGCAGCGGTTGCAGCTCGTCGTGCCGATCGTGCTCGCGCTGATGTTCCTCTCGATCTACATCGGATTCGGACGCTGGTGGATCGCGCTGATCGTGCTCTCGGGAATCGCGGTCTCGGTCACCGGCGGGTTCCTGATGCTGTGGTTGTGGAGCGTCAATCTGAGCGTGGCGGTCTGGGTCGGCATGATCGCGCTGCTCGGCGTCGCCGACGACGACTCGGTGGTGATCCTCACCTACCTGGAGCAGCTCTTCTCGACACGGGCCCCGAAGAGCGTCGCCGAGGTGCGCGAGGTCGTCGTCGAAGCAGGTCTCAAACGCATCCGACCGTGCTTGATGACCACGGCAACGACGGTGATCGGACTGATCCCGGTGTTCACGACAAATGGACGGGGCTCGGACGTGATGCGGCCGATGGCGATCCCGTCGGTCGGCGGGATGGCGATCCAGTTGATCACCGTGTTCGTCGCGCCGTGCCTGTACTGCCTGGTGATGGAGCGCAAGGTGCTGCGATTGCAGCGCGGGGACAGTTCGCGGTGACCGATACGCGTGAGCGCGAGCAGCCGGCTGTCTTGCCTCGATGGCACCGCCTCGACACGGCAGCGCTGTTCGCGCGGCTCGGCACGACGACCGCCGGCCTCGGCGCCGATGAGGCAGCCCGCCGACGCGCGGAGTCGGGACCGAACGAGTTGCTGCGCGCGGACACGAGTTCGGCCGTCGCGCTCCTCCTCGGACAGTTCAAGAGCCTGATCGTCGGCATCCTCGTCGCCGCGGCGATCGCATCCGGCGCGCTCGGCGAGTGGCTCGACTGCGCGGCGATCCTCGCGATCGTCGTGCTCAACGGCGGCATCGGCTTCTACCAGGAGTACAGCGCCGAGAAGGCGCTCGCCGCACTGAGGCGCATGACCGCGCCGACTGCGCGCGTGCGCCGCGGCGGCTCGAGCGTGCAGGTGGCGGCGCGGGACGTGGTGCCCGGCGACGTGCTCGAGCTCGAGGCCGGTGACCTCGTGCCGGCGGACGCGCGCTTGATCGAGACCGCTTCCTTCCAGACGAACGAAGCGCCGCTGACCGGCGAATCCAGTCCTGTCGAGAAGCGCGCCGAGGTCCTGGATCGCGAAGACGTCCCGTTGGCCGATCGCGTCAACTCCGTCTACCTCGGCACCAGCGTCGCGTCCGGACGCGCGCTCGCGGTCGTCTTCGACACCGGCATGCGAACCGAGTTCGGTCGCATCATGGACATGCTCGCGACGGCGGATGCAGGGGAACGCACTCCGTTGCAGGAGCGGTTGCGAGCGCTCGGACGGGTCCTGGTTTGGTGCTCGCTCGGATTGGTGGGCGCGATCTTCGCGATCGGCTCCCTGCGCGGGATGCCGCCGTTGGATCTGTTCCTCACTTCCGTGAGCCTCGCCGTGGCCGCGGTTCCCGAGGGACTGCCCGCGATCGTCACGGTGTCGCTCGCGCTCGGCGTGCAGCGGATGGCGCGGCGCCGTGCTCTCGTGCGGCGGCTGCACGCCGTCGAGACGCTCGGCTCGACGAACGTGATCTGCTCGGACAAGACTGGAACGCTGACCGTCGGCGAGATGACCGTGCGCGAGTTGTGGGTACCGGGTCGTTCCTTCGCCGTCAGTGGTGAGGGGTACGCTCCCGCGGGCCAGATCACGCTCGACGGCGCAACACCTGTCGGTGCGGCACGCGTCGATCTGGATCGCTTGCTGACTGTGTTCACCGGGTGCAACGGCGCGGCACTGCAGGAGGAGAGCGGTGTCTGGAAGGTGCTCGGAGACCCGACGGAAGGCGCGCTGCTCGCCGCGGGCAGGAAGGCCTCGATCACGCCCGGCGAGTTGGACGCGAGGATGCCAAGGCTGTTCGAGCACCCGTTCGACTCGGACCGTAAGCGGATGAGCGTCGTTCGCAAGGCGAGCGATCGTTCGGCGCTGGCGTTGGTGAAGGGTGCGCCCGACGTGCTGCTCGGATTGTGCGATCGCATCCAGCGCGACGGACGCATCGACACCCTGAGCGCAGCGGATCGCGCGCAGATCGGCGCTCGTGTGGAGGACTTCGCGAGCCGCGGCATGCGCGTGCTCGGGGCGTCGCAGCGCGAGATCGCGGCCGGCGAGCCGTTCACCGACTCGGCCGCCGTCGAACGCGGCCTGACGTTCGTCGGATTGGCGGGCATGTTCGACCCGCCGCGATCAGAGGCGAAGAGCGCCGTGGAACTCGCGCAGCGAGCGGGCATCCGCGTCGTGATGATCACGGGCGATCACCCGCGCACGGCAGAAGCAATCGCGCGAGAGCTCGGCATCGCCCGCCCCTCCGACGAGGTGATCTCGGGCGCCGAGTTGGATCGTGTCAGCGACGGAGACCTCGCGGCTCGCGTCGAGAGAATCTCGACCTACGCCCGCGTTACCGCGAGCCACAAGCTGCGCATCGTGCGCGCCTGGAAGGAGCGCGGTGCAGTCGTGGCGATGACAGGCGACGGCGTGAACGACGCGCCCGCCATCCGCGGCGCGGACGTGGGCATCGCGATGGGACTCACGGGAACCGAAGTCACCAAGGCTGCGTCCGACATGGTCATCACCGACGACGACTTCGCGTCGATCGTCGCCGCCGTCGAACAGGGTCGGGGGACCTACGCGAACATCCGCAAGACGCTGCAGTACCTGCTCGGGGGCAACGTCGGCGAACTCCTGTTGATGACGGTCGCCGTACTGCTCGGACTGCCGCTTCCGCTGGACGCGGTGCAGCTCTTGTGGATCAACCTGGTCACCGACGGACTGCCGGCGCTGTGCCTCGCGACGGACCCGATCGACCGCGACGTCATGGCCGAGCGCCCGCGGCGGCGCACGGATTCGATCACCGACCGCGGTTTCGTCGGGCACGTGCTGCTCACCGGTTTGCTGACGGCCGGCGTGACCCTCGGCGTGTACGCGTACTCGCTCGAGCACTTCGACGTCGAGCTCGCGCGCGCGCACGCGTTCGCGACGCTGGTCTACGCCGAGCTGTTGCGCTCCTTCGGCGCGCGCAGTTTCACCAAGCCGATCTGGAAGCTCGGCATCGCGACGAACCTCAAGCTCGCGTGCGTCGTCGCCGCGTCGATCGCGATCCAGTTGTCGCTTCCGCACATCCAGACCCTCGGGCAAGTCCTCGACGTCCCCATGATGCCGATGAGCCACTGCGCCGCCATGCTCACGCTCGGCGCAATCCCGTTGGCCGTGATGGAACTCCTGAAGCTCTGGCGCATGCGAGAAAAACAGCCGTGAACACCCCGTCGTCCGCTTCGCTCACGTTCCACGGTGCCGCCGGCACCGTCACGGGCTCGCGCTTCCTGGTCGCAACGTCGCGAGCGCGCGTGCTGCTCGACTGCGGCCTTTTCCAAGGCGGCCGCGAGATGCGCGAGCGCAATTGGGCGGATCCTCCGTTTGCGGCGAAGTCGATCGACGCGGTCGTGCTCACGCACGCGCATCTCGACCACTCCGGATACCTTCCCGCGCTCGTTCGCCGCGGCTTCCGTGGCCCGGTGCACTGCACGCGGGCGACCCGCGATCTGCTCGACGTCCTGCTGCACGATGCGGCGCGCATCGAGGAGGAGGATGCAGCCTATGCGAACAGGAAGGGTTTCTCGCGACACCGCCCCGCGCTGCCGCTCTTCGAGAGCGCGGACGTCGATCGCGTGCTCCGGCAAGTTGTCGTCCACAGCTATCACGAGGACTTTGCGCCCGCGAGCGGGCTCACGGCTCGGCTGCGCCGGTCCGGACACATCCTTGGATCCGCGACCGTCTGTCTCACGACGGAGCGGGGGACGAGGCTTCTGGACACCGGAGACCTCGGCCGCTGGAACCAGCCGATCCTGCGCGACCCCGAGCCGCCGGAACAGGCCGACGTGTTGCTCGTCGAATCGACCTACGGTGATCGCGTGCATCCCGCCGATGCGACGGAGCGACTCGCGCTTGCAGTCCGCGAAGCCGTCCGCAGGGGTGGACCGCTCTTGATCCCGGCCTTCGCCGTCGGCCGTACTCAAACACTGATCTGGCTCCTGCGCGAGCTCGAAGCCTCAGGCCGCATCCCGACGCTGCCGGTCTACATCGACAGCCCGATGGCGCACCGCGTCTCCGAGGTGACCTGTCACCACCACGAAGATCTCGACGAGCAGATGCGAATCGCGATGGACGAGAAGCGCTGCCCGTTGTGCTGCAAGGTCTACCACCTGGTCGAGACGAAGGACGAATCGATAGCACTCAACGATCTGCGCGGCACGTTCATCCTCATCGCGGGCAGCGGCATGCTCACCGGTGGAAGGATGCTCCACCACCTGCGCCAGCGCCTCCCCGACGAGCGCACTACGGTTCTGATCACCGGCTTTCAGCCCAAAGGCACCCCTGGACGCCAGTTGCAGGAGCGCGCGGAGTTCTTGCGCATCCACGGCATGGAGGTGCGCGCGCGCGCGCATGTCGAGGCGATCGACGGGCTCTCCGCCCATGCGGATCAGGAAGACATGATGCGTTGGCTGACACTCCTGCCCGCGCCGCCGCGGCAGGTCTACGTGATCCATGGCGAGAGCAGACAGGCGACCGGTCTCGCCGACGCGATCCGGTCGCGCTTGGGCTGGCCCGTCGAGATCGCACGCGACGGGCAGCACGTGGCACTGGACGCCTGAAGGAGTCGAACGTGAATCGAAATCTCGCCTGGATCCCGTTGTCTGCGCTCGCGCTCGCGGCGTGCTCGACGCAACCGACGCCGTCGGAACGCGACCGGAAAGCCGAACTTGCTCGAGCTTTCGAGGCGTACCGGCCGCTCGGCGAGCGGCCCAAGCTTCCCGTGTTGAACGCGACGTCCACGGCCGAGGACTTCGCACGCTTCGCGGTCCTGAACAGTCCGCGCGTCGAGGAGCGCTTCCGTGAATGGGAGCGTTCCGTCGCGGAGATCACGATCGCCCGCTCGCCGCCCGATCCCTCGCTGTCGCTCGAGCTCGAAGTGGGCCGGATGCTCGAGGCCCTGCGCCCGGGCTTCCAGACCATGATCCCCGGACCGGGCAAGCTCGCGCTTGCGGCCGAGGCCCAGTCGAGCGCGGCGGCCGCGCGCAGGCACGAGTTCGAGCAGGTCGCGTTGGAAGCCGCCTTCCGTGCGCAGGCCGCGTGGTTGCGCGCGGGCTGGATCTCCGAGGTGCTGACCGTGCGCCGCGACGTCGTCGACGTCGTGCGCGAGATGGAGGACCTCGCGTCCGCTCAGTTCCGCGTCGGCAACGTTTCGCAGCAGGACGTGCTGCGCGCCCAGATCGAGCGCGACGAGCAGAGCAACGAGATCGCGTCCCTCGAGGACAGCCGCTCGCTCGTTGCCGCGGAGATTCGCTCCGCCCTCGGGCTCGCGGCAACGGACTCCATCCCGCCGCTGCCGGACAATCTGCCGCAGACACTCTCCGAGCTCCCGGCTGGCGATCTGCTCGACAGCGCGCTGGCCGGCAATCACGAGCTCGCGGCGTTGCGCGAGGAGATCCGCGAAGCGGAGTCGATGGTCGCGCTCGCGCGCAAGACCTCGAAGCCCGACTTCATGCTCGGTCTCGGCATCGACTTCGTCTCCCCGCTGATGATCATGCCCGAGGCGGGCGTCACGCTGCCGATCTACCGCGACAAGATCTCGGCGATGGTTTCGGCCGCCCTCGCTTCGCGTCACGCGGCCGACGCGCGACTCGCGGGAGCGAAGCTCGACCTGGTCGTGCGACTCGCGGATGCGCACTTCCGCCTCCGCGACGCGAACCGGCGTCTGGTGCTCGTCCGCGACAGCCTGCTGCCGAAGGCCGAGGCCGCACTCGCCTCCGCGCGCACCGCGTACCAAACGAACAAGACGGACATGACGGCGCTTCTGGAGGCCGAGCGCACGCTGCTCGAGTTCCGCATCGAGCAGGCGACGATGACCATGGAACGCGAGACGGCCCAGGCAGAGGTGCGACTCGTCGTGATCGGTTCGCGCGACGTGTCTCGAGTCGTCGGAGTGGAGGAACGCTCTCAATGAAGGACTGCGGTTGCCAAGAGCCTCATGAGCGCAAACGCGTTGTGTTGACCGGCGGACCCGGCGCCGGCAAGACCGCCGTCCTCGAGCTCGTGCGCCAGTCGCTGTGCAAGCACCTGTGGATCGTGCCGGAGTCCGCGGGGATCCTGTTCGGCGGTGGGTTTCCGCGCGGTGGCGCGGTGGTTCAACGCCGCGCGGCGCAGCGCGCGATCTACTTCGTGCAGCGCGAGCTCGAGGAGAGCGTCGCCACGCAGGATCTCGCGATCGCACTGTGCGATCGCGGAACGATCGACGGGGAGGCGTACTGGCCGGGTCCGGATGATCTCTGGTCGGCGGTCGGGACGACGAAGACAGCGGAGTTGAAGCGCTACGACGCGGTGATTCATCTGCGTACGCCGCGGAACGACTCCGGCTACAACCGCGACAATCCGCTGCGCGTCGAAGAGGCGAGCGAAGCGCTCTCGATCGACGAGCGGATCGCGAGCGCGTGGTCGCAGCACCCGCGGCGGCACATCGTTCCGTCCGCGGCGGACTTCGTCGCGAAGGCGCAGGCCGCGATCGCGCTCCTGCGCCAGGAGATGCCGGAGTGCTGTCGGCGGCACATGGGCGTGCCGCCCGGCTGAAACGGGCCGCGAGCCGCGATCCGCTACGGATCGAGTGTCAGCGGCACCGGATTGCTCGCGAGCTGCACGCTCTGCGGACTCAGCACGACGAAAGCGTGGTGGAGCGCGGTTCCGGCGAGACTCGCGGGCGAGCCCGGCGGCAGCGACAGCGTGGCCACCGACTTGCCGCTCGTATCGAGCACGCCGAGGCTGTGCGCGAGCGGCGCGACGTTCGGATGCGCGAGCGTGAACAACAACCAGGCGTCGAGGTTGAGCGGCAGCACAAGGCCGTCGACGGGAATGCCGGGCGCGGTGCCGCTCGCGGAGCCGAGCAGCAGGTACGGCTTGCCCGCGTGAACCGCGCCCGCGTCGAGCGCGAACACCTGCGTGCCTCCCGCGGAAAGCGACAGCGCCTGCGGCTGCGCGACCAGCGCGAGCTTGGTGCCCGAGAAGACGCGCGCGCTCCCCGACATGTCGCCGTTCGGGTCATCGCCGTAGGCTCCGACGATCACGTCGGCGGAGCCGTCGCCGTTCGCGTCTCCCACACCGGCGACCGCGCAGCCGAACAGGTCGGCCTGCGTGTCGCCCGCGACGGCGAAGAGCTGCGCTCCGC
>SCVU01000197.1 GCA_004296785.1 Planctomycetota bacterium | reverse complement strand
CGCGCCGCGCGACGCCGCGGCGAACGCGGGCTCGAGCTCTGCGTCGCGCGACGAGCCGCGCGCCGAATCCAATTCGCGCCGCGCGGTCGCGCCGGTCGCGCTCGAGCTGATCGGATCGCGTTCGAGCGGCGTCAGCGGTTGGGCGCGCTTCGACCTGCCCGAGAGCCGGCCGTTCGGCTTCACGTCGCGCCTGCCGACGGTCAGCGCCGTCGGTGCTTCGCGCGTCGACGTCTACGTCCCCGGCTGTCGCTGCGCATCGTTCGCGCTCCCGCTCGAGACCGCGAGCGTAGAGCTCGCACCGGGGCCCGCGCTGGAGCTCGTGCTCTCCGCCGACGAGGTCGCGCGCGCGGCCGAGGCCGGCTGGTCGTACGAGCTCGTGCCGATCGAGCTCGACGACGAGTGCGCGCGCGGTTTCGTCGCGCAGATGCGCCTGTTGCCGATCTGGAGCGGCGACCGGACGCGCATCGCGCTGCCGTCGCCGGGCACGTACGAACTGCGCGGCGTCGCGGCGTGGGGGCGCCCGCGCGCGGCCGGGCCGGCGAGCGTTCGGATCTACGTGCCCGAGTCGGGCGCGGTGCTCGACCCGTGACGATCCGGGCGTGACGAGCGAGCGCGCGCCAACGCGATCGTGCGATCGCGCGTAGGCTGGAGGCGCGTGAGGTCCGTCCGATTCCCGCTGGCCGTGCTCGCCGTCGCGCTGGCGCTCGGAGCGTGCGCGTTCCTGCTGTGGTCGCCGCGTCCCGTGGGGATCGCGAGCGCGGCGCCGGAGGCGGGGCCGGCGCGCGCTGCGTTCGACGGTCCGAGCGGCGCGGAGCTCGAGTCGGAGCCAGCGTTCGAAACGTCCGAGGCGCTCGTTGCGATCCCCGAACCGCCGATCGAACCGGTGCTCGCGTCGGATCGCCGCGCGGCCGACGTCGCGCCTTTGCCGAGCGCACTTCGCGTGACCGGTCGCGCAGTCGACCTCGCGGGCCGTCCGATCGCCGCGCTCGGAGTCGTCGCGCTCGCGCAGGACGCGGACTCACCGAACCGCGACTGGAGCACGCAGGCGTATCTGGTTCGCGCGCGAGCGCCGACGGACGCCCAGGGCCGCTTCGAGCTCTGGGTCGAATCGACCAGCTTCGCGCGCGGGCGATCCGTCGCGCTGCGGCTCGCGTGCCTCGGCGAGCAGGGCTTCGGCGGGCCGGACTTCAAGGTCGTCGCGGCCGGAGTCGACTCGCCCCGCAGCGCGCGCAATGCCGACTCCAGCGGTCGCTTCGATGCCGGCGATCTCGTGCTGCGCGCGAGCGATCGGTTCGTCTGTTCGGGCCGCTACGAGCTCGTCGAAGGCGGCGCGGTCGCCTCGAGCGAGGTCAAGAGCTCGCTCCGCGTCGACGGCGCCGCGGTCGATCTGCGTTGGCAGAACGACGAGCCGGGCGAGGAAGGCGCACTGCTGCTCGGCAACGAGCGCGGGGAGTTCGCGCTCTACGTCGATCGCGTCGGCGGCCGGCGCTTCGAGCTCACCAGCAGCTTCGCGGAGCGTCCGCAGCCTGCGCCGCTGGCGGTCGCCGCGGGTGCGACGGGGCTGCGCGTCGTGTTCGAGCAGTGGGCCAGCGTGCGCGGCATGCTGCTGACCGACTTCGGCGCCCAGCAAACGCAGTTCAAGATCGCATGCCGCTACGAGCCGCATTCGATCGAGGGCAACGAGCTCGCCGCGCGCGTGCCATCGCCGATCGATGCATCCGGCCGTTTCGAGCTGAGCGCGCTGCCCGCCGGACGCTGTGCGGTTCATGTCGTGGCGCCGAGGCCGGGCCTCGACGGCGGCGCGATCGCCGAGCTCGATCTGCGCTGGGGCGAGTCGCGCGACCTGGGCGTGCTCGATCTGCGCGGAGAGTGGGCGGTTGGGCGGCTCGATGTGCGCGACGCGCACGGACGACCCGCGACCGGTTGGGCCGTCGTCGAGCCGGGCGACGGCGCACCGTTCGGCTTCATGCGCGAGCTCGCGACCGCGCTCCCGCGCGCAACGCGCAGGGTGCACGTCTACGTGCCCGGGCATCGCATCGCGACCGTGGTCTGGCCGCCGCGAGACGAGGTGCTCGAGCTCGAAGCGGGTCCGCTGCTCGATCTCGGTTTCGGGGCCTGCGGGCCGTGCTGTGTCAACGACCGCGGCCTGGACGTCGAGCTGGAGCCCGTCTCGTTCGAGGATGCGAGTGCACGGCACTTCGCGTCCGTGATGCGCCTCCTGCCGCTGTCGTGCGAGCGGCGCGCGAGCGTGCGCCTGCCGTGCGCGGGCACGTATCGGCTGAGCTACAAGCCGCAGCGCCGCTCCGAGGTCGCCGCGCTCACGCGCAGCTACGACATCGACGTGCCGGTCGCCGGCCGCAGCTTCGACCCCTGAGCCGCGCGCGGTTGGCCGCGCGGGCCGCGCTCGCGTAGAGTCCGCAGCACATGGATGCGCGTTCCCTCCTCGTCGGCATCTTGGTTCCGGGCGTGCTGTGCGGCGCGCTGCTGTATGCGTTCCTCGCGCTCGGCAGCTCGCGGCCGCGCCACGTGTGGACCGCCGCGAGCGGACTCGCGATCGCGATCGCCTACGCGGCCGGACAAGTCGGCGTCGTCGGTTGGAACGGCTGGTTTCCCGTTCAATCGCGCGACTGGCTCGTGCCGCTCGTGCCCGCGCTCGGACTGTGGTGCGCGTTCGAATCGTCGCTGCCGTTCAGCGCCGGACAGCGCTGGTTCGCGCGCGCTGTGTGGGCGCTCGGCCTCGGCTGGTTGTGTGTGCGGCCGCTGCTGCTGCAGGCCGATCGCGCCAGCGACGGCGGCGGCGATTGGCTGAGCCAGGAGCGCTTGAGTGCGTGGGGTGAGGCTGCGCTCGTCGGCGTCGCCGGCATCTCGCTGTGGCAGATCTGGGCGCGCATCGGCGCGTACCTGCCGGTGCGCAACACGTGCTCGTCGGCGTGCGCGGTCGTGTTCGCGGCCGCCGGCGCGCAGATGCTGAGCCACTCGGCGAGCGGCTCGGATCTGCACCGCGCGCTCTTCGCCGCGCTCGTCGCGTGCCTGGTCGCCGCGTGGTGGCGACCCGAGCGCAACTTCGGCGAAGGGCTCGCCGGCGTGCTCGCGCTGTTGCACATCGCGCTGTGCTACGAAGGCGCGCGCTGGGCCGCGCTGCCGCTGGCGAGCGCGCTCTTGCTGTGCTTCGCGCCGGCGTTCCTGCTGCTCGCGCTGGTCGTCGTGCCCGAGACGATGCCCGGCCCGACGCGGGTGCTCGCGCGGGTGGGGGCGCTGCTCATCCCGCTCGGGATCGCGGTTTTCGTGGCGTGGTCGAACGCCGCGCCGGCGACCGGCTACTAGGGCCGCGGCCAGGATCTGGACGGCGGGGCTAAGGGAAACCCCAGCGCGATCCGATAGGCCCGCTCGATGGGGTCCCTCGTGCAGTGGCTGATCGGCCTCGTGCGCCGCCCGAAAGCGGCGCCGGCTGCGGCCGTTTCCGTGCGCCCGGCGCCGGCCGCGACGCAGGCGCAGCCGCAGACAGCGGCGCAGGCGCAGGCACAGGTCGCGCCGCCGCCGCCGCCGCTGAAGCCGCTGCGCCCGACGCACATCGCGAACTTCGACTGCGATCCGCTCGCGGTCACGCTCGTCGACTGGGAGGACAATCTGCTGCTGCAGATCGAGCAGCGCGTCACGCAAGCGCGCTACAGCCTGCCCGAGCTGCACGCCAATCACCTGCTGCTGATGAGCATGGTGAACAATCCGTCGGTCGACATGCGCGATCTCGCCGAGACGATCACGCACGACCCGATGCTGTCGGGCGAGCTGCTGAAGATCGCGAACTCGGCGCTGTACGCGACGACGTTCCCGGCCGAGACGCTGCAGGAGGCCATCCTGCGCATCGGCCTGCGCGGCATGCGCTCGGTGATCTTCGCGGCGTCGATGCGCTCGGTGCTTTTCAAGTCGAAGGACTTGCAGGAGTTCGCCGACGGCGTGTGGCGCCAGTCGTATTCGATGGGTTGCATCGCGCGCGAGATCGGACCGCTGTGCGGGATCGATGCCGAGCGCGCGTTCGTGATCGGGCTCCTGCACGACGTCGGCAAGGTGCCGCTGCTCGCGCTGCTGCGCGAGTGCATCCCGCACGGCAAGCGCGCGAATCTCGCGCTCGTCGGACGCGTGTTCGGCCGCTGGCACGAGGTCGCGGGCGCGCGCCTCGCGAAGGAGTGGAAGCTCACGCCCGACCTCGAGTCGGTGATCCGCTGCCACCACGATTTCAAGCACAACGAGAGCGAGCCGCGGCTGGCGGCGTTCGCGAGCCTCGTGCACAAGCTCGACCTGCAGTTGTCGCTGTCGTCCGAGCGCGAGTACCGCGCGCTCGCGCACGGCCTCGAGATGGACGTTCTCGGCGTGCAGGAGGAGCAGCGGCTGCTCGCGATCCGGCGCGCGCGCGAGGCGTTCGAGGACGCGAACCACGAGCACCTCGACGGGCCGAGCGCGGCGTTGCCGGCATCAGGCGGCGCGGCGAGCGCGGCCGAGCGCTCGGTCGCCTGAGCGCGGGGCGCGCGTGCGCGCTATCCTCGCGCGGAGTGCGGGCCCTTAGCTCAGTCGGTTAGAGCAGGAGACTCATAATCTCTTGGTCGCAGGTTCGAGTCCTGCAGGGCCTACCCGCTACGAGAACTTCGGCGGCAGCACCGGCTCCTCGCCCGTGATCTTCAAGTACGCGTAGGCTGCCGCGACCATGCAGACCGGGATCGCGACGAGATAGCCGATGCACAGCGCGAGCATCCCGACGCACAGCGCGACGAAGCACAACAGCGCGAGCAGCAGGATCGACACCTTGTGCCCGTTCGTCGCGCGCCAGCTCGCGCCGAGCGACTCGATCACGCCCATGCGCCGATCGGCCACGAGGTACTGCGCGGCCGACCAGCCGAGCGCGAGGATCACGCCGGGCACGATCAGCAGCAGGAAGCCGAAGATCAGCGCGAGTCCCATCAGCAGCGTGAGTCCGAGGTACGCCCACAGCGGCCCGCCCGCGAAGATCTCGCCGAAGGCCGGCGCCTGTCCGCGCGCGAGCTTGACGAAGTAGCGCAGCAGCCCGACCTGCATCCACAGCTGCAGCGGCAGCCCGAGCACGAAGCAGCAGCCGTAGATCGTCAGCCCGAGCGCGGGATTCTCGCGCGACAGCGCGAGGTTCGCGAGCGCGCCGACGAAGGTCAGCGCGCTGCCGACTGCCGCGCTGACGATCACCGCGAGTACGGCCAGCGGCTGGCGCAGCACGGCATCCCAGCCGAAGCGCAGCGCCGCCATCGGCTCCCACGGCAACGCCGGTCCGATCGGGCGCACGCCGCCGTCCGGCGGCGGCAGCTGTGCGAACTTGGCGGGAGTCGCGTAGGGATTGACGTCCTGCGGATTCGACATGCTCTCTCCGTGTCGTGGGGCCCGTGGGCGAAGCCGCCGCCACCGCTGCGGCGCGTGCGCCACGTTAGCCGCGCCGGCGCGCGGTTGCGAGCCCGCGTCAGCGCGTGCTCGGCGCGCTCGACGGACTCGACGCGCTGCCGAAATCGAGCGTGCGCACCACCGTCGTCCCGACGCGCGTCTCGCTGAACGCGCGGTCGTCGATCCACGCGCGCAGCTCGACGGCCGTCGGCGCGAACGCGCCGAGCTCGTCGAGGAACGCGAGCGCGTGGTTCGTGACGATCACGTGCGCGCCGTCGGCGGCGACGCCGCGCCGCAGCAACTGCTCGAGCTCGTCGATCTGTTGCGGGAAGCGCCGCGCCGGCGTGCGCACGAGATCCGGCAGCGAGATCACGGTCGCGCGCGGGTGATCGAGCTGCCACGCCTCCAAGTCGTACGTGCTGCCGACGATCCAGGCGATCGGCCCGCTCGCGGCGATGCGCGCGACCGCCGCGCTCGTGTCGCGCGTCTGCGCGGGCGCGCGCAGCCCGGCGCAGAGGGCAAGCGCGGCCGCCGCGGACGCGGCGAGCAGCGCGGCGCGCTGCCAGCGCTGCGTCGCGGCGTTGGCGAGCACGATCGCGAGCGGCCATGCGACGCACGTCGCGTACGCGCCGCGCTCGTGCTCGGCGTCCTCGAGCATCAGCCACGCGACCACGAGGCTCGGCAGCACCGCGGCGAGCACGGCGGCGGCGGCGGCGCGCTGGCGCGCGCTCGCGAGCAGCGCGAGCACGACCGCGCTGTGCGGCAGGAACGGGACGAGCCACTCGCGCGACGCGACGCGCGCGAGGCGCCGCGGGTCGAGGTGCGTCGCACCGCGGCGCACCAGATAGTCGAGCGCGAAGCCGGCGTCGCTGCCCAGGCCGAGCGCGCGCAACAGCGGCGGCAGCGCGAGCACGCCGAGCGCGAGCACCGCCGCGGCGACGAGCGAGCCCGCGAGCCACGCGCGCGCGCTCGGCCGCGGGCGCGCGACGCACGCGCACGGCAGCATCGACGCGCCGAGCACGGCGCCGATCGGATGCGCGAGGAACGCCGCGCACAGCGCCGCGCCGAGCCACGCCGCGCGTGCGAGCGACGGCGCGCTGGCCCAGCGCGCGAGCGCGATCCACGCGAGGCCGCAGGCGGCGAGCGCGTACGCGTGCAGCTCGACGATCGTCGCGAAGTACACGACCGGCGGCGCGAGCGCGACGAGCAGCGCGGCGCACGCGCTCGCCGCGCGGTCGAGGCCGAGGATGCGGCTGGCGACGTGCGCGCACAGCACCGCGCAGCTCGCGCCGAGTGCGCTGACGATCAGCGCGGCGCGGTACGTCGAGAGCCCGAGCGGCGCGCCGAGCTCGGCGATCGCGGCGACACTGTGCAGGTAGCCCGCGCTGTAGCTGTGGCGCAGGTCGCCGAGGTGCACTTGCACGAGCAGGTAGTGCGCGTCGATGCCGTGGAACGCGCGGCGTGCGCCGAGCGAGTACGCGACGAGGGCCGCGGCGGCGATCCAGAGACCGTCGCGGGTCCAGCGCGTTGCGGAGGGTGGAGCGTGCGCTTCCATCCGGCGAGCGCGATCCGGACGCGGTGGCGAGCGGCGCCGCGGATCGCGCGGGCCATCGTAGCGCTGCGCTCGCGGCGCGCTGGCGCGCGCGCGTCACCGAGGCCGTAAGTGAACAAGTGAGCTCCCCGCGCGACTCGCAGCGCGCGGGGAGCTCGTGGCCGAAGCGGTCAGGCCAGACCGCTCACGGCCGCGCGAACGAGATCTCCATCCCGTTCGACATCAGGATCGCGCCACCTCCGGTGACGGCGACCGACTGCAGGTACACGCCGCCAGGGATCGGCAGGAACGGCGGCAGCGGCGCGGGGATCGTCACCGGCGCTCCGCCGGGACCCGCGCCGAGGAACGTCGGCGGCGGCGCGATGCCGATGTTGATCAGGTTCGCGCCGAACGGAATCGGCGGGCACGTGAACGTCGCCGAGTAGTAGACGAGCACGGTCGACGCGATCGGCGCGCCGGTCGTCAGCACCGCGAACGCGGGATTCGGCGACACGCTCTGCCCGATGCCCGACAGCGCGAGCACGCCCGGCGGAGTCGCCGGTCCGTACGCGATGCCGTGCGCGGAGAACGCGAGTCCCGACGACGGCGGGAACACGACGGGGAAGCACGGCGCGGGGCTGTAGAACGTCGGCGGCGCCGGCACGCCCGGGAACATCGTGCGCGCGACGAGCGCGCCGTCGCTCACGTACAGCGTGGCCGTGCCCGCCGGCGCCGCGTGATCGACCGCGAGACCGGTGAGCGGGCCGAGCGCGCACGGCGCGCCGGCCGGGAAGATGCCGAACGGTCCGGGCGCTCCGCCGGGCAGCACGTTCGCGACCATGCCGGGGATCGCCGACGCGACGAACAGCGAGCCCGTCGACGGATCCCAGTCGATGTCGGTGTGCGGCGCGGTCGCCGCGGGCAGCGGGAACGGCGGCACGACGACGATCGGCAGCGGACCGCAACCCGGCGCCGGCGGCGGCAGGATCGCGCACGCGCCGATCGCGCTCGACAGCCACAGCACGCCGGCGACGGCGTCGTGGCCCATGCCGGTGACGGGGAGGAATCCCGGCGGCAGCGCGGGCGCGAGCGGGAACGAGTTCACCGCGCCGCCGGCCGGCGTGTAGGCGGTGACGATGAATCCGTTCGTCGCCCAGATCAGGTTGGCGACGCGATCGACGGCGACGTCGCCCGGCAGCGCGGGCGGCGCGGCGAAGGCCGGCACGGTCGGGCACGGGTACGCGACGACGGTGGGGAACGCGCCGATGCCCGGCCCGGCGGGATAGCCGCACGGGCCGAGGCCGGGGCCGGTCTGCTCGGTGATCGTCGCGGCGGGGCCGTTGATCGAGTACAGCGTCTGCGCGGCAGCGGGTGCGGCCGCGCCGAGCGCCAGGAGGAGCGAAAGAGGAGAGAGCTTCATCGGTGCACCTTGGTGAGGCCGGAGGGACGGGTGTCCCACCGCTCAGAGACGCTCCGATCGCCGTTGCGCGCGGCGCTCGAAAATCGCGGCGGCTCAGTCGGCGCCGCAGGCGGCGCGAAGCTTCCAGCAGAGGCCCGCCACGAGCTTGTGCTCGGGCGCCGCAGCGGCGCGCTCCAGCTGCGCGCATGCCTCTTCCGCGCGCGCCGCGAGGCCCGGCCCCGCGCGCAGCGTCGACAACTGTTGCTCGAACTGCGCGCGCGTCGCCGGGGTCAGGGCCGACCACTGCAGCGACCACTCCCACAGCCTCCAATCCTCGACCGCGACGCGTCCGAACGCCGCGACCTGCCAGGCGGCATCGGGCGAGCTCGACGCCGCGATGAACGCCTGCCGCGGTCCGTTGCCCGATGTCAGGCGCTCGAGGGTCACGCGATCGCCTTCGATGCGCGCGTCCGGGCTGGTGAGTTCGAAAGCACCGTTCGTTGCGTACACGAGCTTCGTCCGGTCGACGCCGAACAGCTCGAGCGAGAGCCACGGCTGGAGCTCCTGGAACGCGTCGAACCAGTCGTCAGGTTGCTCCAAACGCCGGCCCGTGACTTCGACGGCGCGCGCGCGCAACGCGTCTGCCTCCGCGCCTCGAGTCCAGTGCGTCCACGCGTCGGTGAGCCGCACCGGATCCGCGAACGTCGCGATCGCCGCGCTGCGCGTACCCGTCTGCGCTTCGTGTCGCTGCTGGACCAGCTCGACGAGCGGCGCGAGCCACGCTGCCTCGCTCGCTTCGCACCGCGCGAGCAACGCGACCGCGTCCTCGATCGACAGATCGAACTGCGCCGCGGCATCACCGACCAAGAGGAAGGCCTGCTCGAGCGACGAGCGCGGATCGCCGCGCGTCGCGCGGCCCCAGGCGGACAGCCAGCTCGCTTCGAGCCAGTGTCGGAGATCGGTGTCGATGTCCTCGGCGAGCTCGGGCCACCACGGCTCGGCGCCGAGCTGTTGCCGGCCGAACGACAGCAGCACGTCGATCACGAGCGCGGATCCGCCCTGCAGCTTGCGCACCGTCTCGACCGGATCGTCGGCGGGCGCGAAAGACTCGCCGTAGAACGAGACCGATCCCAGCGGCGAGCGCAACGCGAGCGCGCGCGCGCGCGAGTCGGGATCGGGCAGCGCGTGCGGCACGAGCTCGACGCGCGACTCGACGACCGGTCTTCTCGACCCGCGCGCGACGGTCTCGGTGCGCAGGTGCGCGCCGGATTCGCTCTGCGTGATCAGCACGTCGCGCTGCACGGTCTCGCATGCGCAGGCGAGCACGAGTACGGGAAGCGCGCGCCACGCGCGCGACGAAGTGGTCTTGGACATGGCGTTCTCCCGCGGCGCACGAGCCGCTGCCGGCATTCTTGCACAGGTGTTGCGTGCGTGGATCGCGGCGTGCGTTAGCGTGGTGGGACGATGTCGATCCCGCTCGTCGCCCTGATCCTCGCCGTTCCGCAGTCCGCCGCGCCCGCCGCGCAACCCAATCCGAGCTCGAGCGGCTGGAAGCTGCCGCCGCAGGCGATCGTCGACGTGCTCGAGGCGCCGCCGCCGCCGAGCGTCGATCTGTCGCCCGACACGCGCTGGATGCTGCTCGTCGAGCGCCCGGCGATGCCCGGCCTCGACGACGTGCTGCGCCCGTGGGTCGGCCTGGCCGGCGAGCGCATCGACAGCGCGACCAGCGCCGCGTACACGGTCGGCTTCAGCACCGGCATCGTGCTGCGCTCCGTCGAGACCGGCGCCGAGCAGCGCATCGTCACGCCGGCCGGCGCGCGCATCGGCGCGATCTCGTGGTCGCACGACAGCCGCCACATCGCGTTCACCGTCCGCGGCGACAGCGGCGTCGACGTGTGGGGCGCGAGCATCGACGCGCCGCGCGCGAAGCGCATCGCCGGCCCGCTCGCGTCCGCGCTCGACACCGGCTTCGACTGGATGCCCGACGGCGAGCGGCTGCTCGTGTGGCTGCGCGCCGGCGATCGCGGTCCGCAGCCCGAGCGCGGCCGCGTGCCGAGCGGCCCGTCGACGCAGGAGTCGGCGGGCGCGTCCACGCCGGTGCGCACGTGGCAGGACCTGTTGAAGAGCCCGCACGACGAGGCGCTGTTCGCGTGGCACATCCGCGCGCAGCTCGCGATCGCGTCGAGCGACGGCGCGCTGCGCAACGTCGGCGCGCCCGGTCTGTACACCGATGCGTCGGTGTCGCCCGACGGCGCGCACGTGCTCGTCACGCGCCTCGAGCGGCCGTTCGCGTACACGCTGCCGTGGAACTACTTCCCGCAGACGATCGAGGTGTGGAGCGCGAGCGGCGCGCTCGAGCACGTCGTCGCGCGCGTGCCGGCCGGCGATGCGATCCCGCAGGAGGGCGTGCGCACCGGGCCGCGCAACGTGCACTGGCACGCGAGCCGCGATGCCACGCTCGTGTGGGCCGACGCGCTCGACGGCGGCGATCCGAAGCAGAAGGCCGAGTTCCGCGACCGCTGGATGTCCGCCGATGCGCCGTTCACGCAGCCCGCGCGCGAGCTGTTGAAGCTGCAGCACCGCGCGCAGGGGATCACGTACCTCGCCGATCCCGAGCGCGTGCTCGCCTCCGACTACGACCGCGACCGCAAGTGGCGCCGCACGCGCCTGTTCGACCTCGCCAAGCCCGCGGCACCGCTCGCGACGCTCGACGACCGCAGCGTCAACGATCGCTACGGCGATCCGGGTGCGCCGGTGTCGGTGACGACGGCGCGCGGCACGCGCGTGCTGCGCCAGGACGGAGACTTCATCTACCGCAGCGGCGCCGGCGCGACGAAGCAGGGCGCGCGGCCGTTCCTCGATCGCCACGATCTCGCGGGCGGCACGACCGAGCGGTTGTGGCGCTGCGGCGAGCAGGTCTACGAGAGCGCGGTCGCGATCGCGTCGAGCTCGGCGACCGCGAAGCCGACGGTGATCCACGTGCGCGAGACGCCGACCGAGCCGCCGAAGTGGAGCGTGCTCGATCTGAACAGCGGGACGGCGCGCACGATCCACGCGATCGCCGATCCGCAGCCGCTCGTGCGCGGGATCAAGAAGGAGCTGATCACGTACAAGCGCGCCGACGGCGTCGATCTGTCCGCGACGCTGTACCTGCCGCCCGGCTACGTCGCGGGCACGCGGCTGCCGGTGTTCGTGTGGGCGTACCCGCTCGAGTTCACCGACGCGAGCACGGCCGGCCAGGTCGGCACGACGCCGTACCGCTTCACGCAGCTGCGCGGTCCGTCGCAGCTGTTGCTCGCGCTGCACGGCTACGCGGTGCTCGACGATGCGGCGATGCCGATCATCGGCGACCCCGAGACGGTCAACGACACGTTCCTCTCGCAGCTCGCGCTCGACGCGCAGGCTGCGATCGACGAGCTCGACAAGCGCGGCGTCTGCGATCGCGCGCGCGTCGGCGTCGGCGGTCACAGCTACGGCGCGTTCATGACGGCGAACCTGCTCGCGCACACCGATCTGTTCCGCGCCGGCATCGCGCGCAGCGGCGCGTACAACCGCACGCTGACGCCGTTCGGGTTCCAGAGCGAGCGGCGCACGATCTGGGAAGCGCCGAAGGCGTACCTCGAGCTGTCGCCGTTCCTCGCGGCGCAGAAGATCGACGAGCCGCTGCTGCTCGTGCACGGCGAGAAGGACTCGAACATGGGCACGTTCCCGATCCAGTCGGAGCGCTTGTTCCAGGCGGTGCAGGGCAACAAGGGGCACGCGCGGCTCGTGATGCTGCCGGGCGAGGATCACGGCTATCGCGCGCGCGAGTCGGTGCTGCACGTGACGGCCGAGATGTTCGAGTGGATGGACGAGCACGTGCGCGGTGCGCAACCGCGCGCCGTGCGAGCGGAAGCGCCCGCACCGATCGAAGCGGCGGCTGCGCGCTAGTCGAGTTCGGCGCGCGCGAGCGTTCGATGCGGGTAACTGCGCGCACGTCGCTCACTAGGTCCGGTCGTCCGGAACTCGTCCGGATGGTCCCCCAAGCTTCTTCGTCCACGGAGCTCTCCATGCGACTCGCGCCAGGTCTCGCGCTCGTTCCGCTCGCTCTCTCGGTTCCCGCCTTCGCACAGAACGTGATCGTCGTCGATGCCGCCGCCGGCCCGGGCAGCGACTACACAGATCTCACCGCCGCGATCGCCGCGGCGAACGCGGGCGACATCCTGCTGCTGCGCTCCGGCGACTATGCGTGCACGCAGTCGACGCTGCCGGGGATCGCGGGCTTCGCGATCGGAAAGTCGCTCGCGCTGCACGGCGATACCGGAGCACAGCCGGTCTTGACCAGCACGCTGCGCGTCCACTCGCTGCCGGCGTCGAGTTGGACGACGTTGCGCGGGCTCGCGATCCGCACTCCGTTCGTGCCGGTGCTCGACGGTGCAACGCTCTATCTGCAGTCCTGCGCCGGCGCGGTGCGGATCGAGGACGTCGACGTCGGCCCGAACGGCGCTCCGTTCTTTGGAGCGACGGTCGAGGTTCTCGCGTGCCCGAACGCGGCGCTCTCGCGCGTCGAAGTCGATGCGGGGGATGCGCCGCAGTCCGCCCTGTTCAATGGATCCCCTGCGCTCGGTTGGACCGCATCGCAGGGATCCGTCCACGCATCGATCCTGCGCGCGCACGCGAACGGCGCGACGTCCGACGGCGCGCACGGCTACTTCGGCGGAAGCGGACTCCAGCTCCAGTCCGGGCAGGTGTTCGTATCCGCTTCCACTCTGCTCGGCGGTGACGCGGGCGATTCGGGCTTGCTCCAAGGCGGGACGTGCGGCGGCGGCGCCGACGGCGGCGATGCGGTCGAGCTCGCGGGCGTCGGCACGATTCTGACGAGCCAGGCGTGCGCGTTCCTCCCCGGCGCGGGCGGGGACGCGCTTGCGCCCTGTTCCGACGGCGACCCGGGCGTCCCCGTCAGCCAACCCGTCGGCGTGCACGTCAGTCACGGCGGCTTCCCGCGCCTGCTCGAAGCGGCGAGCCCGGTGCGCGAGGGACAGAACGTCGTCGTGAAGTTCTACGGGCAGAACGACGACGTCGTGTTCTTGATGTTCTCCGGCGCGCCCGCGTCGGTGTCGGTGCCGGGAATCGTCGGGCCGCTGTTGCTGTCGGCGCCGAACGTCAAGCTGATCGGGAACTTGTTCGCCGGCGGCTCGTCGCCGGTGGCCGTCAGCAAGACGGCGTTCTTTCCGACGCACGATCTCGGCGCGGGCGTCGAAGGCGTGCAGGTCCGGATGCAGGCTGCGTTCCTGAATCCGACGCACGGCACGTTCTTCTCGAACGAGTCGGATCTGCTGCTGCTCGACGCGTCGCTGTGAGCGCGTGAGTCCCGCGGGCGCGTGAGCCCCGCGGGCGCGACGGCGTTCCGTGACCCGCGTGCGGCGCTAGGCTAGCTCGGGTCCGTGCCGTTCGCCTCGCGGGGTCTCACCCCATGCACGTGCTAGCTCGTCGCCGGGCCGGTCGCGGTCGTCTCGCACTCGTTCCCGCCACCGCGCTCGCGGCCGCCGCGGAAGGCGACATCCTGCTGCTGCGCTCGGGCGAGTCCTTTCCCGCCGACGGGTTCGCGCAGCGCGTCTCGATCTCGAAATCGCTCGTGCTGCAAGGCGACCCGGGCGCACCGAGTCCGCTGGTCGTGCTGCTCCACTCGCAGCGCGGCGGCTACCTCGAGCTCGGCGGCATCACCGGCCCGTTGTTGCTCGCGCCGCCGCTCGACGTGTTCCCGCTCGGCGATCTTCCGGGTGTCGAGCCGAAGCTCTCGCGCACGTTCGCGTTCCACGTGCACGAGCTCGGCGCCGGCGTCGAAGGAGTTCTGCTGCGCTTCCAGGCCGCGTTCGTGCATCCGTTCGGCAACAGTTTCCTGTCTTACGAGTCCGACACCGTGCTGCTCGACGCGTCGTCGTAGGCGCGCGCGCGAGCGGCGCGGCACCGCGGTTACCGGCGCGCGGCGCCGAGATAGCTGTGGACCGCGCCGTTCGCCCCGCAGCGCCTCGCCCCAATGCCCGCCTCTCGTCACCGCGCGCGCCGCGGTCGCCTCGCGTCCGTTCCCGCCCGCGCGGCCGTCGCAGCTCTCGCCGCTCACGCACTCGCCGCGCAGCAGGTGATCGTCGTCGACGCGGCGGGCGGCCCCGGCAGCGACTACGCGGACCTCGACGCCGCGATCGCCGCGGCGAACGCCGGCGACTTCCTGCTGCTGCGCGCCGGCGAGTACTTCCCGGCCGCGGCGATCACCAACCGGTTCCGCGTGAACAAGTCGCTGCTGCTGCACGGCGAAGCGGAGGCCGAGGTCAAGCTGCGCGGCGCGCTGTGGGTCGAGGACATCGCCGCGAGCGGATGGTTCACGCTGCGCGGCGTCGATGTAGCGCAGCAGCTCGCGCCGTTCCTCGCGTTCGACGATCTTTCGATCGAGGACTGCGCCGGCCCGGTGCGCATCGAGGACGCGGAGATCGGACCGGGGACGCCGTTCAACAAGTTGCTCGGATCGAGCGTCGCTCGTTCCACCGACGTTGCGCTCGCGCGCGTCGCGCTGTCGCTCGGACTCCCGGGACTGCATCCGGCGCCGCTGTTCGGCCTGGTCGCGCTCGAGTGGCACGAGTCGCGCGGTTCGCTGCACGACACGTCGATCGAGTCGTTCACCGCGACGAGCACGACGACGGCCGGCGCGCCCGGCGGGGACGGCGTGTCCGTGTCCGGCACTTCGTCGACGCTGAAGAGCCGCCTGTTCGTCGGCGGCAGCATCGTCGCGGCTTCCGACGGCAGCGACGGCAGCGCCGACGCGAGCGGTTGCGGCGCCGGCGGCAATGGCGGCTGTGCGATCCAGGTGCTCGGGAACCAGGCGCAACTGCGCACGCTCGATTCGACGTTCATCGCGGGCGCGGGCGGCGCCGCGGTCGCGCCGTGCGTGCCGGGCGAGCCGGGACTGCCGGTCGAGCTCGCGGTCGGTCAGCACGCAGCCCACCCCGGCGTCGCGCGCTCGCTCGCCGCGTCGAGCCCGATCCGCGAAGGACAGCCGCTCGTGCTCGACGCCGCGGGTCTGGGCGGCGACCTCGTGATCCTCGCGTACTCGCCGAACGGCGGCTACGCGGAGCTCCACAGCGCGATCGGCCCGCTGCTGCTCGCGCCGCCGCTGTCGACGTTCGCGCTGCCGGCGCTGCCCGGTGCGCCGGCCGCGCCCGCGGCGCGCACGTACGCGTCCCCGACGCAGGATCTCGGCGCGGGCGTCGAAGGCGCGCTGCTGCGCTTCCAGGCCGTGTTCGTGCAGCCGAGCGGCGACGTGTTCCTGTCGAACGAGTCGGACGTGTTGCTGCTCGACGCGTCGCTCTGACTGCGGAATGCGGCGCATCGCCCCCGGGGCGAGCCGCACCTTGCGGCGCGCGCGCGGCGCTCTAGGCTGAGGAGCCCGCCGCCAGGAGGACCGCGCCGATGTCGTTCTCGCTCCGCACTGCGTTCATCGTCTCGCTGCTCGCCGCACCCGCGCTCGCGTCGAACGTCTGGGTCGTCGCGCAGCCCGCCGGACCCGGCGTCGACTTCACGTCGATCCAGGCGGCGATCGACGCCGCCGCGAGCGGCGACACGATCCTCGTTCGACACGCGCAGGGCGTGTCGTACCTCGAGTCGCTGACGATCGACGGCAAGAGCCTCGTGATCACCGGCGACACGATCTCGACGCTCGCGCTGACGAACGTCTACGGTCCGCAGCCGCACGTCGTCCGCAACGTGCCGGCCGGCGGCGCCGTCGTGTTCCGCCGGATGTTCCTGAGCTACGGCGGGGCCGCGATCGACGGCCCCGGCCTGTGGGTGCACGACAACGCGGGCAGCGTGTGGCTCGAGGAGTCGCGCATCAACGGCGGCGGCGTCGCCGTGCGCGCCGAGCGCAACGCCGCGCTCGCGCTGCTGCGCTGCGGCACGCGCGGCGGCGGCGCGCTGTTCGAGCTCGCGCCCGGATACGCGGGCATCGAGTGCATCGACAGTCGGATCGCGGTGATCGAGGGACAGGTGCTCGGCGGCGCGGGCAAGCACGCGAACTACGGCGACGTCGACGGCGCGACCGTGGGCGGCCCCGCGCTCGTGCTCGCGAGCGGCGAGGTGCTCGTCGACAAGGCCGAGCTGCGCGGCGGCCTCGGCGGCTTCGGTTCGTCCGCGGCGATGCCGTGCCTGCCGCCGGGCGACGGCGGTCCGGGCTACGCGCAGAGCGGCGGGCTGCTGCGCGACCACCAGGGCTTCATCCACGGCGGCGAACACGGCGACTCCGGCAACTGCGGTCCGATGGGGGCGGTCGACGGACCCGCGAGCACGACGAGCGGCGGCGTGCTCGAGGCGATGGCCGCGCCGTACGCGGGCGCGTGGTCGAACTCGCGGCCGTTGCGCGAAGGCGAGACCGCGGTGCTGCAGTACACGTCGTCGGCGCCTGGCCTGCACATCGCGACGCTCGGCGGTCTGCCGACGGCGCTGCCGCTGCCGTACGGCACGCTGCTGCAAGGCGGTCCGTTCCAGGTGATCGTGTTCGCGGGCGCGACTTCGGGGCTCCAGACGAAGTCGTTCGCGCTCGTCGATCTCGGCCCGGGCGTCGAGGGCGTCAACGTCGTCGTGCAGGGATCGGCGTGCGATGTGACCGGCGCGTGCTGGGCCGGCAGCGGCGCGGTGCTGACGATCCTCGACGCGTCGTTCTGAGCCGATGTCGACGAGCGCAGCAGTGGCCAAGGCGAGCGCGGCGGCGCTCGCGCTCGACGCGTACTTCGTCCGGCAGCACATCGGGCTGTTCAAGGCGGCGCGCGAGTACGACCTCGTCGATCCGCACGGCGGGCAGATCGCGCTGCGCTCGCGCGAGCCGAGGCTCGGCGCGTTCACGAAGCTCTTCCGCTTCACCGACTACAAGCGCGCGACGCCGTTCCACGCACAGGTGACGGACGCGAGCGGCGCGGTCGTGCTGCGCATCGATCGCGGCGTCTCGCTGTTCCTGTCGAAGGTCGCGGTCTGCGACGGCGCGGGGGTCGCGCTCGGCGGTTTTCAGCAGCGGCTGTGGTCGATCGGCGGTCGCTTCGACGTGCACGATGCGCGCGGCGAGGTCGTGTGCTCGCTGCGCGGCAACTGGATCGGCTGGGAATTCCAGTTCGAGCACGAGGGCCGCGTGCTCGCGCGCGTGTCGAAGAAGTGGGCCGGCGTCGGGCGCGAGTTCTTCACGCAGGCCGACGACTACGTGCTGCAGATCGAGCCCGCGGTGCCGCGCGACGCGCCGGTGCGCGCGCTGATGATCGCCGCGGTGCTGGTGATCGATCTCGTGCTGAAGAGCTGAGCGCGCTGCGCGCGGTTCGGCGCGCGCGGCCGCGCGCGGATGCGAGGTGCGGCGCTAGAACGCGCCGAAGAACACCGAGGTGAACGTCGAGACCGGCGCGGCCTCGCGGTAGTCCTCGAGGCTGCGGTTGAGCAGGCGCACCGAGTTCAGGACCTCGTTGTAGAGCTCCTTGTTCATGATCAGCTCGCCCAGCGAACCCTGCTTCTCGCGCACCGCGCCGACGACCGCGCGCACGTCGTCGGAGATCGCGACGAGCTTGTCGTACAGCTCGCTCGTGTTCAGCAGCTTGCCGATCGTGCTGCGCTGGTCGGCCATCTCGTTCGAGACGCGCAGGATGTTCTGCGCGATCCGATCGTCGTTGAGCAGCATGCCGAGCGTGCCGCGGCCGGCCTCCAGGTCCTCGGCGATCACGCGCAGGTTGTGCACGGTCTGCTCGATCTCGGTCGCCAGCCGGTCGGCGAGCGCCTGGTCGTAGACGAGCTTGCCGAACAGGCCCTGCCCGCTGCGCAGATCGCCCGAGAGCGCGGCGAAGTTGTCGACCGCCGCGTGCAAGCTCTGGTACAGCGTGTCGTTGTTGAGCAGGCTGCCGAGCGTGCCCTTGCCGGCGCGCACGTCGGCGAACACCGCGCGCGCCTCGGCCATCGTGCTCGCGAAGTCGGCGAGGCTCGTGCTGAGGTCGCTCGCCATCTTCTCGTCGACGAGCAGCCGTCCGATCGGCCCCTTGCCCTCGCGCACGTCGCTCGTGATCGCCTCGAGGTTCGCGACGACCTGGCCGAAGCGCTCGCGGTTCTCCGCGATGACCGCGCCGGCGTCCTTCAACGCCTCGAGCGGGTTCGAGGCGATCACGCCCTGCAGCGGACCGACGCTCGCGAGGTCGAGCGCCGGCGCGCCGGCCGGGCCCGGATCGATGTTGATGTTGCGACCGCCGAGCAGCGTGGTCTCCTGGATCAGCACGGAGTGCCCGGCGCGGATCTCGAGCGGCTGCGTCAGGTGCATCACGACGTGGATGCGCTGCTCGGCCGGCGCCTTGGGGTCGTAGACGATCGATTTGACGCGGCCGAGGCGCATCCCGCTCACCATCACCGGGTCGCCGTCGCGCAGCC
>SCVU01000025.1 GCA_004296785.1 Planctomycetota bacterium | reverse complement strand
GCGCACGAGCGCGTCGTCGCCGGCGTCCGCGAGCGCGCCGCACGCGACGCTCGCGCCGTCGCGGAGCACCGTGTAGCGCGACGCGACGCGCCGCAGCTCGTCGAGGTCGTGCGCGATGTACAGGATCGACGTGCCGTCGCGCGCGAGCTCGCGCACGAGCTCGTGCAGGCGCGCCGCCTCGGCCGGGCCGAGGCTCGAGGTCGGCTCGTCGAGCGCGATCAGGCGCGCGGGCTCGACCAGCGCGCGCGCGAGCTCGATCCGCTGGCGCGCCGCGCTGCCGAAGTCGGCGACGCGCCGCGCCGGATCGACCTCGGCCAGGCCGGCGCGCGCGAGCGCCTGTCGCGCGCGCTGCCGCGTGCGCGCGCGCGCGACGACACCGGCGCGCGCGAGCTCGCGGCCGAGCAGCAGGTTGTCCTCGATCGACAGGTCCGGCGCGAGCGCGAGCTCTTGCCACAGCACCGCGACGCCCTGCGCGCGCGCTTCGGCGGGGGAGCGCGGCGCAAAGCGCGCGCCGTCGAGCTCGATCGCGCCGGCGTCCGGCGCGAGCGCGCCGAGCAGGCAGCGCACCAGCGTGCTCTTGCCCGCGCCGTTCTCGCCGAGCAGCGCGTGCACCTCGCCGGGCGCGATCGCGAGCTCGGCGCCGGCCAGCGCCGCGGTCGGTCCGAAGCGCTTGTGCAGCCCGCGCACGACGAGGCGCGCTGCGGCGCCGTCGCCGCGCGCGCCGTCGGGCGCGTGTTCGCGCTCGCGGTGTGGCGAGTCGCCCATCAGCGCAACAGCGGCGCGATCGCCGGATCGGCCATGTTCGCGCGCGTCGCGAGCACCGCGCCGGTGTCGATCGACGGCGGCACGGCCTCGCCGCGGACGCGCGCGGCGAGCGTGCGCACCGCGAGCTCGCCCATCTTGCGCGGATCCTGCACGACCAGCGCGTCGATCTCGCCGCGCTCCAGCGCCTCGACGAGCGGGGGCGACGCGTCGAAGCCGACGAAGCGGATCTTCCCGGCGAGCCCGAGCTGGCGCAGCGCGAGCAGCATCCCGTTCGTCGCCGATTCGTTCGAGCAGAACACGCCGCCCGCCGCGCGCAGCGCATCGGCGAGGTTGAGCGCCTCGGTCTTCGCCTCGCCCGCGGACGCGCCGGCGTAGCGGTTGTCGATTGCGATCTTCACGCCTGCGGCGCGCGCCGCGGCGAGGAAGCCCTCCTCGCGCTCGTGCGTGCTCGCCGAGCCGACCTGGTAGCGCAGCAGCACCGCGCTGCCGGCAGCCGGCAGCAGCCGCGCGAGCTCGACGCCCGCGAGCGCGCCCGCCGCGCGGTTGTCGGTCGCGACGTAGCTCGCGAAGTCCTTGCCGACGTCGCCGTCGAGCGCCGAGTCGAAGATCACGACTTCGATGCCGGCCGCGCGCGCCTCGCGCACGACGGGCAGCAGCGCGCGGTGATCGAGCGGCGCGAGCGCGATGCCGGCGACGCGCTCGGTGACGAAGTTCTGCACGACTTGGATCTGCGCGGCGCGGTCGTCCTCCTTCAACGCGCCCTTCCACGTGAGCTCGATCGCACTCGCGGTCGCGCCGACGCGCGCGCCGTCCTCGACCGCCTTCCAGAACACGTGCGTCGTGCCCTTCGGTACCATCGCGAGCCGCGGCGGCGCGTTCGAGCTCGGGCTCGCGTGCGCGGGCGTCGTGCCGTCGGAGCAACTGCAGGCGAGCGGAGCGAAGACGGCCGCGCAGAGCAGCAGCGAAAGCAGCGAGCGGGTTGCGTGCATGGGAGAGCGGGGGACTCCGGGGCGCGTCTGCTTGCGAAATTCTGCGGATGCTTATAAAAGCAGTCCAGAGACTTTCGCCGTGACCGAACCCCAATCATCGCATGACTCGTCCCGCTCCCGCTACCGCGCGCCCGCACTGGAGAAGGGACTCGACATCCTCGAGCTGCTCGCGGGCAAACCCGACGGGCTCGGCCAGTCCGAGATCGCGCGCGCGCTCGGCCGCTCGGTCGGCGAGATCTTCCGCATGCTCTCGTGCCTGGTCGACCGCGGCTACGTCGTGATCCTGCGCCCGCAGGATCGCTACGTGTTGACGCTGAAGCTCTTCGAGCTCGCGCACCGCCACCCGCCGACGCAGCGCTTGCTCGCGGAGGCGCTGCCGCTGATGCACGACCTCGCCAGCCGCGTGCACCAGTCGTGTCACGTGACGGTGCTCGAAGGCGGGCACGGCGTCGTCGTCGCGCAGGTCGACGGGCCCGGGCACATCGGCTTCGCCGTTCGCGCCGGCTCGGTGATGCCGCTGCCGTCGACCGCCTCGGGCCGCGTGCTGCTCGCGTTCCAGGGTCCCGACGAGCGCGCGCGGATCCTCGCGCGCGAGGCGACGAGCACCGGTGCGCCGGCCGCCGCCGCGCCGTCGTCGCGCGAGCTCGACGCGATCCGCCAGCGCGGTTACGAGGAGATGGACAGCACGCGCACGCGCGGCGTCCACGACGTCTCGTATCCGGTGCTCGACCACGCCGGTCACGCGGTCGCCGCGATGACGGTGCCGTGCATCGAGCGCCTCGACGTGCCCGAGCAGTCGTCGCTGACGGCGGTGCGCAATGCGCTCGCCGACGCGACCGGGCGGCTGTCGAACGCGATCGGCGGCCGCGCGATCGGCGCGACGAGCGTGCGCGCCGCGCGCACCTTCGCCTGAGCGAACGCGCGATGTCGACCGCTCCCGCGATGCGCGCGCTCGAGCTCGAGCAGCGCTGGCCGGCGCCGCGCGCGCCGCGTCCGATCGTGCTGATCGGCGCCGGGGGCATCGCGAACGACGCGCACCTGCCCGCGTACCGCGCGCTCGGGCTCGAGGTGCGCGGCTGCTACGACGTCGACGCGGCGCGCGCGCGCGCGACGGCGCGGCGCTTCGAGATCGCGCGCACGTACCCGGATCTCGCGGCGGCCTGCGCGGAGCCGGGCGCCGTGTTCGACCTCGCGCTGCCGCCCGCGGCGGTGGCCGGCGTGCTCGCGGTGCTGCCGCGCGGCGCGGGCGTGCTGATCCAGAAGCCGTTCGGCATGGATCTCGGCGCGGCCGGGCGGCTGCGCGAACTGTGCCGCGAGCGCGCGCTCGTCGCGGCGGTGAACTTCCAACTGCGCTACGCGCCGAACATGCTCGCGCTGCGCGCGCTCGTCGAGCGCGGAGACCTCGGCCGCATCGTCGAGGCCGACGTGCGCGTGAACTGCAAGATGCCGTGGGAGCTGTGGCCGTTCCTGCGCGGACTGCCGCGCATGGAGCTCGTGCTGCACTCGATCCACTACCTCGATCTGTTGCGCGCGCTGCTCGGAGCGCAGCACGGCGAGCCGCGCGCGGTGTGGGCGCGCACGGTGCGGCATCCGGACGCGCCGCAGCTCGCGAGCTCGCGCTCGAGCGCGATCCTCGACTTCGGCGACGACGTGCGCTGCTGCCTGTCGATCCACCACCACCACGCGCACGGTCCGGCGCACGAGGCGAGCGAGCTCCGCATCGAGGGCACGCGCGGCGCGGCGATCGCGCGCATGGGCGTCAACCTCGACTACCCGCGCGGCCGGCCCGACGCGCTCGAGGTCGCGCTCGACGGGCAGGGCTGGCGCGAGGTGCCGCTGGCGGGCTCGTGGTTCCCCGACGCGTTCCGCGGGCCGATGTCGAACCTGCAGCGCTTCCTCGCTGGCGACGACGCACAGCTGTGGACCGCCGTCGACGACGCATGGCGCACGATGGCGCTCGTCGAAGCGTGCTACGCGTCCGACGCGTCGGGCGGGACGCCGCTGCCGGCGGATGCGGCGCAGCCGTCCGATGCGCGCGGAGGCCGCGCATGATCGTCGACGCGCACCAGCACTACTGGACGCTCGCGCGCGGCGACTATCGCTGGCTGTCGCGCGAGCTCGCGCCGCTGTACCGCGACTTCGGGCCCGCGGATCTCGAGCCCGAGCTCGCGCGCGCCGGCGTCGACGGCACGATCCTCGTGCAGGCCGCCGACAGCGCCGCCGAGACGCGCCACCTGCTCGCGCTCGCGGCGCGCACGCCGCACGTGCTCGGCGTGGTCGGTTGGATCGAGCTCGACGCCGCGAGCGCGCCGCGCGAGCTGGCCGAGCTCGCGCGCGAGCCGCTGCTCGTCGGCGTGCGGCCGATGCTGCAGGACATCGAGGACGAGCGCTGGGTGCTGCGGCCGCGCGTGCTCGACGCGCTGTGCGCGCTGGCGCCGCTCGAGCTGTGCTTCGACGCGCTCGTCGTGCCGCGCCAGTTGCCGGTGATCGCCGAGCTGCTGGAGCGCGTGCCCGAGCTCGACCTCGTCGTCGACCACGGCGCGAAGCCGCGCATCGGCACGCGCGCGGCGCCGTGGGCGGGATTCGCGAGCTGGCGCGCTGACCACGCGCGCATTGCCGCGCACCCGCGCGCGCGCTGCAAGCTCTCGGGCCTGGTCACCGAGATCGCCGGCGCGCTGCCGCTCGACGACGCGCGCGGCGAGCTCGCGCGCACCGTCGACGCGCTGCTCGAGCTCTACGGCCCCGCGCGCTGCCTGTGGGGCAGCGACTGGCCGGTCCTCGGCCTGCGCTGCGACTACCGCGCGTGGTGGGAGCTGTCGCGCGAGCTGCTCGCGCGCCTCTCGCCGCGCGAGCGCGCGGACGTGCTCGGCGCGAACGCATTGACCTTCTACCGCCGCGCGCGCCGCGCGCCGCGGATCGTCCCCCCCGCAGAGAGCCTCGCATGACCGATCCCCGCATCTTGTCCGTCGACGTCGTCGACCTGCGCTTCCCGACGTCGGACGCGCGCGACGGCTCCGACGCCATGCACCGCGATCCCGACTACTCGGCGGCGTACGTGATCCTGCGCACCGACGTGCCGGAGCTCGCGGGCCACGGGCTGACGTTCACGATCGGCCGCGGCAACGAGCTGTGCGTCGCCGCGGTGCGCGCGCTGGAGCGCCACGTCATCGGCCGCAGCCTGGGCGAGATCCGCGGCGCGCCGGCCGAGTTCTGGCGCGACCTCGTCGACGACTCGCAGCTGCGCTGGGTCGGACCCGAGAAGGGCGTGCTGCACCTCGCGACGGCCGCGCTCGTCAACGCGGCCTGGGATCTCGAGGCGAAGCACGCGGGCAAGCCGCTGTGGAAGCTGATCGTCGACCTCTCGCCCGAGCAGCTCGTCGACCTGATCGACTTTCGCTACCTGACCGATGCGCTGACGCGCGACGAGGCGCTCGCGATCCTGCGTGCGAACGCGCCGACCAAGGCGGCGCGCGAGCAACAGATGCGCGCGCGCGGCTTCCCCGCGTACACGACCTCGGTCGGCTGGCTCGGCTACAGCGACGAGAAGGTGCGCGCGCTGTGCAAGCAGGCGCTGCGCGAGGGCTGGCGCCACTTCAAGATGAAGGTCGGCGCGTCGGCCGACGACGACGCGCGGCGCGCGGCGCTGTTGCGCTCGGAGATCGGACCCGACTGCAAGCTGATGATGGACGCGAACCAGCGCTGGGACGTGCCCGAGGCGATCGCGCGGATGAAGGAGCTCGCGCGCTTCGATCCGTGGTGGATCGAGGAGCCGACCTCGCCCGACGACGTGCTCGGACACGCGGCGATCGCGCGCGCGATCGCGCCGATCGGCGTCGCCACCGGCGAGATGTGCCAGAACCGCGTGATCTTCAAGCAGCTGCTGCAGGCCGGCGCGCTCCGCTTCTGTCAGGTCGACGCGTGCCGGCTCGGCGGCGTCAACGAAGTGCTGTCGGTGCTGCTGCTGGCGAAGAAGTTCGGCGTGCCGGTGTGTCCGCACGCCGGCGGCGTCGGGCTGTGCGAGTACGTGAACCACCTCGTGCTGATCGACTACATCGCGATCGGCGCCTCGCTCGAGAACCGCGCGGCCGAGTACGTCTCGCACCTCGCGGATCACTTCGAGACGCCGGCGGTCGTGCGCGACGCGCACTACCAGGCGCCGCTCGCGCCGGGCTACGGCGTCACGATGCGCGCGGATTCGCTCGCGCAGTACCGCTTCCCCGACGGGCCGGTGTGGCGCGCGCGCCGCGCGTCGCGCAGCGGAGTCCTGCATTGACTGCGGTCGGTCGACTCGCCGGGAAGCGAGTCCTCGTCACGGCGGCCGCCGCCGGGATCGGTCGCGCGAGCGCGCTCGCTTGCGCACGCGAGGGCGCGGCGGTGCTCGCGACGGACGTCGACGAGCGCGCGCTCGGAGCGCTGCAGACCGCGCAGCCGGGCGTGACGACCGCGCGCCTCGACGTGTGCGACGCGGCCGCCGTCGCGCGCGTCCCGCGCGAGCACGGCGCGTTCGACGTGTTGTTCAACTGCGCGGGCTGGGTGCCGCGCGGCAGCGTGCTCGACGCCTCCGACGCCGACTGGTCGCGCGCGTTCGAGCTCAACGTGCTCGCGATGGCGCGCCTGATCCGCGCGTGCGTGCCGGCGATGCTCGAGCGCGGCCGCGGCTCGATCGTCAACATGGCCTCGGTCGCCTCCTCGGTGCAGGGCGTGCCCGATCGCTGCGTGTACGGCGCGACGAAGGCCGCCGTGATCGGGCTGACGAAATCGGTGGCCGCTGACTTCGTCGCGCGCGGCGTGCGCTGCAACGCGATCTGCCCGGGCACGATCGACACGCCGTCGCTGGCCGGTCGCATCAGCGAACAGGCCGGCCGCACCGGCGCCGATCCGGCCGCCGTGCGCGGCGCGTTCGTCGCGCGCCAGCCGCTCGGGCGCCTCGGCACGGCCGAGGAGATCGCGGCGCTCGTCGTCTACCTCGCGTCGGACGAGTCGTCGTTCACGACCGGCGCGATCCACGTGATCGATGGAGGTTGGAGCAACGCATGAAGCTGTGCCGATTCGGAGAGCGCGGTCGCGAGCTGCCGGGCGTCGTCGACGCCGACGGGCGCGTGCGCAGCCTCGCGGGCATCGTGCCGGACATCGCCGGCGACGCGCTGCTGCCGCAGGAGCTGGCGCGCCTGGCCGCGCTCGATCCGCGCGCGCTGCCGCTCGCGCCGGCCGGCGCGCGCTACGGTCCGTGCGTCGGCCGCGTCGGCAAGTTCCTGTGTATCGGGCTCAACTACTCCGACCACGCGAAGGAGACCGGCATGGAGCTGCCGCGCGAGCCCGTGATCTTCACGAAGGCGACCAGCGCGATCAGCGGGCCCAACGACGACGTCGAGATCCCGCGCAACGCCAAGAAGACCGACTGGGAGGTCGAGCTCGGCGTCGTGATCGGCAAGCCCGCAAAGTACGTCGACGAGCGCGACGCGCTCGCGCACGTCGCCGGATATTGCGTGATCAACGACTTGTCGGAGCGCGAGCTGCAGCTCGAGGGCACCGGCCAGTGGGTCAAGGGCAAGAGCCACGACACGTTCGGGCCGATCGGGCCGTGGCTCGTGACGCCCGACGAGGTCGGGGATCCGCACGAGCTGCGCCTCGGCCTCGAGGTCGACGGGCACGCGTACCAGAACGGCTCGACGCGCACGATGGTCTTCCGCGTCCCGTACCTCGTCAGCTTCGTCTCGAAGTTCATGAGCCTGCAGAGCGGCGACGTGATCTCGACCGGCACGCCGCCGGGCGTCGGCCTCGGTCAGAAGCCGAATCCGATCTACCTGCGCGCCGGCCAGCGCATGCACGTGTGGATCGAGCGGCTCGGCGAGCAGCACCAGCTCACCGTGCCCTGCCCGTAGCGCCATGGAAACCGCCGACCTCGTCGTCATCGGTGGCGGGATCGTCGGGCTCGCGACGGCCGAGCGCTTCACGCGTGCACGCAGTGGCGCGCGCGACGGGAGTCGCGTCGTCGTGCTCGAGAAGGAGCGCGAGCTCGCGGCGCACCAGACGGGCCGCAACTCGGGCGTCGTGCACTCGGGCATCTACTACAAGCCGGGCTCGCAGAAGGCCGCGCTGTGCCGCGCGGGCAAGCGCGCGCTCGAGGAGTTCTGCGCCGAGCACGGCGTGCGCCACGAGCGCTGCGGCAAGGTGGTCGTCGCGGTCGACGCGTCGGAAGTGCCGCGCCTGGACAAGATCGAGGAGCGCGCGCGCGCCAACGGCGTCGCGTGCGAGCGCATCGGGCCGCAGCGCCTGCGCGAGCTCGAGCCGCACGCCGCCGGCGTCGCCGCGCTGCACGTGCCCGAGACCGGCATCGTCGACTACGTGGGCGTGTGCGCGGTGCTCGCCGAGCTCGTGCGCGCGCGCGGCGGCGCCGTCGAGACCGGCGCGCGCGTCGCGGCGATCCGCACCGATGGCGACGCGGTCGTCGTGACGTCGACGCGCGGCGAGTGGCGCGCGCGCCGGCTCGTGAACTGCGCCGGCCTGCACTCCGACCGCGTGGCCGAGCTCGCGGGCACGCGCCGCGCCGCGCGCATCGTCCCGTTTCGCGGCGAGTACTACGAGCTCGCGCCGGACGCGCGCGCGCTCGTGCGCAACCTGATCTATCCGGTGCCGGATCCCGCGTTCCCGTTCCTCGGCGTGCACTTCACGCGGATGGTCGGCGGCGGCGTCGAGTGCGGGCCGAACGCGGTGCTCGCGCTGGCGCGCGAAGGCTATCGCTGGAGCGACGTCGCGCCCGCCGACGTGTGGGATGCGCTGACGTACCGCGGTTTCCGCCGCTTCGCGGCGCGGCACTGGCGGATGGGCCTCGCCGAGGTGCACCGCTCGCTGTCGAAGCGCGCGTTCGTGCGCGCGCTGCAGCGCTTGCTCCCCGCGATCCGCGCCGAGCAGCTCGTGCCCGCCGCCGCCGGCGTGCGCGCGCAGGCGCTGCTCGACAGCGGCGAGCTCGTCGACGACTTCCTGATCCAATCCAACGCCCGCTGCGTCCACGTGCTGAACGCTCCGTCGCCCGCGGCCACCGCGAGCCTCGCGATCGGCGCTGCGATCGTCGACGCGCTGAACTGAACCCCGCGATGGTCGAAACCACCCTCTTCCCGTCCGAACGACTCTCCGAGTTCAGCGCGCGCGTGTTCGAGCACTACGGCGTGCCGCGCGCGGACGCCGCGCAGGCCGCGGCCGTGCTCGCCGCGGCGGACCTGCGCGGCGTCGACAGCCACGGCGTCGCGCGGCTGCACACGTACGTCGACATGCTCGAGCTCGGCCGCATCAACCCGCGGCCGAACGTGCGCATCGTGCGCGAGAGCGCGAGCACCGCGACCGTCGACGGCGACAACGGCCTCGGGCTCGTCGTCGGTCCGCGCGCGAACGAGATCGCGCACGCGAAGGCCGCCAGCGCCGGCTCGGGCTGGGTCAGCGTGTGCCACACGAACCACTACGGGATCGCCGGCTGGTACGCGATGCAGGGCCTCGCGCGCGCGCACATCGGCTGGGCGATGACGAACTCGACGAAGCTCGTCGCGCCGCTGTTCGGCGCCGAGCGGATGCTCGGCACGAATCCGATCGCGATCGCGTTCCCGTGCGGCAGCGAGCCGCCGATCGTCGTCGATCTCGCGACGTGCGCGGCCGCCTACGGCAAGGTCGAGATCGCGAAGCGCCACAACGCGCCGATCCCGGCGGGCTGGGCGATCGACCGCGCCGGGCGCGTGACGACCGATCCGCAGGCGATGATCGACGGCGGCGCGCTGCTGCCGCTCGGCTCCGAGCGCGAGCTCGGCGGCCACAAGGGCTACGCGCTCGCGCTGTCGGTCGACATCCTGTGCGCGGTGCTCTCGGGCGCGAACTGGGGGCCGTTCACGCCGCCGTTCGCGCTGCGCCAGGAAGTTCCCAAGCGCTCGGTCGGCAAGGGCATCGGCCACTTCTTCGGCGCGATGCGCATCGACGCGTTCGTCGATCCGGCCGAGTTCGGCCGCCAGATGGACGACCTCGTGCGCACGTTCCGCGCGACGCGCGCGGCGCCCGGCACGAGCGGCGTGCTGCTGCCCGGCGATCCCGAGCGCGAGGCCGAGGCGCTGCGCCGCGCCGAGGGAATCCCGCTCGTCCAGCCCGTCGTCGAAGACCTGCGCGACGTGTCGCGCATCACCGGAGTGCCGTTCGCATGAAGAAGCTCTCGCTGCTCGCCCTCACGCTGCTCGTCGCGCAGTGCGCGGCTCCGGTGCGCCTCGACGCGCGCGGCGTGCCGATCGAAAGTGCCGCGCAGCACGACGCGCGGATGCAGTGGTGGCGCGACGCGCGCTTTGGGATGTTCATCCACTGGGGGCTGTACTCGATCCCCGCCGGCAAGTGGGGGAGCAACGACCAGCACGGCGAGTGGATCCGCGAGACCGCGCAGATCCCGCTCGAGCAGTACCTGCCGCTGCAACGGCAGTTCGATCCCGCGAAGTACGACGCGCGCGCCTGGGCGCGGATGGCGCAGCAGGCGGGCATGCGCTACGTCGTGATCACGTCGAAGCACCACGACGGGTTCTCGCTGTACGACAGCGCGCTCAGCGATTGGGACATGGGCGGCACGCCGTCGAAGCGCGATCTGCTCGGCGAGCTGAAGGCCGCGTGCGAGGCCGAGGGACTGCGCTTCTGCACGTACCACTCGATCATGGATTGGCACCATCCGGACTACCTGCCGCGGCGCGGGTGGGAGAAGCGTTCGAGCGACGGCGCATCGTTCCCGCGCTACGTCGCGCACCTGAACGCGCAGGTCGCCGAGATCGTCGAGCGCTATCAGCCGGCCGTGATGTGGTTCGACGGCGAGTGGGAGAGCACGTGGACGCACGAGCTCGGCGTCGAGCTCTACGCGCACTGCCGCTCGCTCGCGCCGTCGATGCTCGTCAACAACCGCGTCGACGTGCACCGCGCGGGCATGGCGGGCTTCTCGCAATCGACGGAGGCCGTCGGCGACTTCGGCACGCCCGAGCAGGAGGTGCCCGAGCGCGGTCTCCCCGGCGTCGACTGGGAGACCTGCATGACGATGAACGATCACTGGGGCTACTGCGCGGCGGACGCGAACTGGAAGAGCGCGCGCGAGTGCATCCGCACGCTCGTCGACGTCGCGTCGAAGGGCGGGAACTTCCTGTTCAACGTCGGGCCGCGCGCGGACGGCACGTTCCCGCCGGAGGCGGTCGAGCGGCTCGCCGCGATCGGCGCGTGGATGCAGCGCTACGGCGATGCGATCCACGGCACGCAGGCGTCGCCGCTCGGCGCGCTGCCGTTCGGCCGCTGCACGATGCGCGCGATCGACGGCGGCACGCGCCTGTACTTGCACGTGTACGACTGGCCCGCGAACGGAGAGCTCGTGGTGCCGGGGCTCGGCAACGAGCCGAGGGGCGGCGCCGAGCGCCGCGGCGACGCGCTCATCGTGCGCGTGCCGTCGCAGGCACCGGACGCCGACGTCAGCGTCGTGACGCTCGACATCGCCGGCGCGCCGATCGTGTACCAGGCGCCGGCGATCGCCGCGCCGACCTCGCTCGTCGTCGGCTCGCTCGACGTCGCCGTGCACGGCGGCGACGGTCTCGAGTTGCGCGCGACGACCGACGGCAGCGAGCCCACGACGAGCTCGCCGCTCGTGCGCGGACCGATCCGCGTGACCGCGACGACGACCGTCAAGGCACGCGCGTTCCACGCCGGCCGCGCGGTCTCCGCGGTCACCGAGCGCACGTTCACCGCCGTCGAGCCGCGGCGCGGCGCGGGCGAGGCGAGCGCGACGACGCCGGGCGTGTTGATCTGGTTGCAGGACGGCGATCACGAGCGCGTGCCGGAGCTGCCTGCGTCGATGCCGGTCGATGTTCAGGGTGCCTTGTACGAGCACGCCGAGTTCGCGCTGCCGGATGCGCTGCGCCGCGAGCGCGTCGCGGCGGCGTTCTACTCCGAGATGTACGTGCCCGAGCCGGCCGCGTGGGTCTTCGAGCTCAGCTCGGACGACGGCTCGAAGCTGTGGATCGGCGACGAGCTCGTGATCGACCACGACGGTCTGCACGGCACGAGCGCGAAGCGCGGCGAAGTCGCGCTCGGCCGCGGCTGGCACCGCGTGCGCGCGACGTGGTTCAACAAGACCGGCGGCGCCGAGCTCGTGCTGCGGCGCGCGAAGGCCGGCGAGCCGCTGGCGCCGATCCACGCCGAGGAGCTGCGCGCCTTCGTCCCGCCGAGCGCACGGCGTCCGTGACCGGCGCGCGCACCGGTTGACGAATCGCGCGACCCCGCCTAGCGTTGGCGGCATGCTCGCAAGCATCCGCTCGCTCCGTTCACTGGTCCCGCTCGTCGCCGTGGTCGGAAGCGCGCTGCCCGTCGCGGCGCAGAAGCTGCACCTCGTCGACGACGTCGAGTCGAAACCCACCGGGCTGCTGATGCACGAGCACCTGGTCGTGACGCACAACGGCTGGAGCTACTTCGCGCGCGAAGGCGCGGGCGTGGGCGCCGAGCTGCACCGCGTCAACGTCGCCACCGGCTCACTCGAGCTCGTGCGCGACGTGCACAGCGGCCCCGACGGCTCGCGACCCGATCTGCTGACGGTGCTCAACGGCGTGCTGTACTTCACGGCCGACGACGGCGTGCACGGCGTCGAGCTGTGGCGCAGCGACGGCACCGCTGCCGGCACGCAGATGGTTGCCGACATCCGCGCCGGGTCCGGCGGCTCGATCGTCGTCATGCCGTGGGTGCGTGAGCCGCTGGCGATCGCGGCCGGCGAGCTGTTCTTCGCGGCCGACAGCGGCGGTGGCGCGACGCTGTGGCACAGCGACGGCACGACGGCCGGCACGCAGCCGGTGGCGAACGGCGGCCCGAATCCCGCGCAGATCGCGAGCGACGGCACGGCGGTCTACTACCGCGCGCAGTCGGAGCTCCGCCGCGCGACCGCGGCCGGCGCGACGGCGCTGAAGTCGTTCTACGGCGGACCGAACCAGCCGACCGTGTTCAACGGCGCGGTGTATTTCCACGCGGCGCTCAACGGCAACGACAGCTACGAGCTGTGGAAGAGCGACGGAACTGCGGCCGGCACGGTGCTCGTGAAGGACATCCACGCGGGCGCGGGGCTCGGGCTGAGCTCGTACGCATCGCTGTTCACCGTCGCCGGCAACCAGCTCTTCTTCACCGCGAACGACGGCGTGCACGGCCGCGAGCTGTGGAGCACCGACGGCACGAGCGCCGGCACCGCGCTGGTCGCCGACATCGGGCCGGGAATCGCGAGCGGTCTCGGCGACAGCATCTACTGGCGGATGAAGATCGGAAGAGC
>SCVU01000196.1 GCA_004296785.1 Planctomycetota bacterium | reverse complement strand
GCCGCGCGCTCGACTACGACGCGTGGCGCGCCGCGCTGCCGGCGCCGCTGTCGCCGACCGTGCTGCAAGGCCGTCCGCTCAACCGCGCGGCGCGCCGGCGCGCGGGTTTCGACGACGCGTTCCTCGCGCGGCTCGAGGCGGAGCCGCTGGTCGGCGCGCGGAGGGACGCATGAGCGAGCGGCGCGCGTGGGTGCTGAATCTCGACGCCGAGCACGAGCTCGAGGCGCCGCGCCACTACGAGCCGACGCGGCACCTGAAGTCGATCGTCCAGCGCGAGCGCGTGCGGCTGCTCGGCGCGCTCGTGCGGCCGCAGGACGTGCTCGTGACGGAGGAAGCGCTGCGCGAACGCGGCGCCGAGCTCGCGCGCGGGCTCGCCGGCCACGCGTGGAGCCCGACGCCGCGCGCGCTGCGGCTGCTGCGCGCGGCCGGCGCGATCCCGGTCGACGTTCCGACGCTCGAGGTGCTGCGCGAGGTCAATGCGCGGCCGTTCGCGGCGAGCGTGCGCGAGCCGCTGCAGCTCGCGAGCTTCGACAAGCGCGTCGTCGCGACGCTCGACGAGGGGCTCGTACAGCTCGCGCGGCCCGCGCCGCACGGCTGGCTCGTGCGGCGCAGCTTCGGCGCCGCCGGTCGCGGCCGGCGCCGGATCGCGAGCGGTCGGCCCGATGCCGGCGAGCTCGCGTGGCTCGTCGCATCGCTGCGCCGCGGGCCGCTCGTCGTCGAACCGTGGGTCGAGATCGTGCGCGAGCACACGCGGTCCGGTTGGATCACGCGCGAGGGGGCGGTGTCGATCTCGGCGCCGTGTTTTCAGGCGGTCGACGAGCACGGCGCGTGGACGCGGACGGAGCTCGCCGAGCTCGACGCGCTCGCGCGCGACGACGATCGGCGGTTGGAGGAGGCGATGGAGGTCGTCGGTCGCGCGCTCGCCGCGCGCGGTTACTTCGGCGCGTTCGGCGTCGACGCGTACCGGCACCGCGCGCTCGACGGGAGCGGGAGGACCGTGCTGAATCCGCTGAGCGAGATCAACGCGCGCTACACGATGGACTGGGCGCTCGCGATGGGGGAGCGCGCGGTAGCTACGGCTTCGAGTGGTACTCGACCCACTTCGCCTGCAGCGCGTCGAGCTCCATCCCGTACACCGTGCGCAGCGCCGCAGCGACTCCCGCCTGATCGCCCTTGACCAGCCCGCCGACCGCCGCGAGGTAACGCGCGAACGTCTGCGGCGGCCACGGCCCGTCGCGCAGGAACTCGATCCACAGCGCGGCCTGATCCCAATAGCTCGCCTCGCCCGTCGTCCCCTTCTGCTTCTGCTTCGCGAGCTCCGCGTCCCACGCGGCGTCCTCCATCAGCTTCTCGAGCGGCGTGAACTTGCCCTTGCGGATCGCGCGCAGCGCCTCGACGCGTTCCTTCGGCTTCGACGCGACGCACTCGCGCAGGCCGGAGCGCAGCCAGCGATTGCTGCCCCACGCGCGCAGTCGCACGACGATGAACTGCTTGCCGAGGTCGAGCATCAGCGCATGCTCGTCGCCGGCATCGATCGATGTCGCGACCCAGCCGTAATCGCAGAAACTCGTCTCGCCGACCGGTGCCTGCGCGTCGGCCTTGTGGTGCGCGCGGTGGAAGATCTCGTACTCGTTGCTCGAGCGGTACAGCACGATCGGCAGGAGTCGCCGCCCCGGCAGGGTCTCGGTCGGCAGCGCCTTCGCGATCGCCGCGTGGTAGCCCTCGAGCTTCTTGACGAACGCGTTGGGACTCGGCGCGTTGGTCAGCACGAGGTAGTGCTCGGTGCGCACGGGCTTCAGCGCTTTGCGCCGCGCCTCCGGCGGCGCGAGCCGCTCCCACAGCGCGGTCGCTTCCTCGTCCGACCAGCGCGCGTCGCGCGGCTTGCCCGAGTACTCGACGCACGTGCGCAGCGCGGTCGCGAACGACTCGGCGAGCTCCGGCGCCGGCGCGGGCCACACG
>SCVU01000195.1 GCA_004296785.1 Planctomycetota bacterium | reverse complement strand
GCTGTTCGCGACCGCGCGCAACGGCCGCGCGCACCTGAACGCGTACTTCGACGACTACGCGTTCCTGATCCAGGGCCTCGTCGATCTGTACGAGTGCGACTTCGACGCGAGCTGGTTGCGCACTGCGCTGGAGCTCGAGCAGCTCACCGCCGCGCGCTTCGAGGATCCCGAGCGCGGCGGCTACTTCGTGACTTCGGACGACCACGAGAAGCTGATCGCGCGGCTGAAGAATCCGCACGACGGCGCGCTGCCGGCCGGCAACGGCGTGATGGCGCAGAATCTCGTGCGCCTGGCGGCGCTGACGGGCCGCGTCGAGCTCGCGCAGCGCGCGGAGCGGACGATCCTCTCGCAAGGCGAGCTGATCAATCGCTATCCGATCGCGTTCAGTCAGGCGTTGCAGGCGATCGACGTGCTCGAGAGCGGCACCATCGAGGTCGTAATCGCCGGCGAGCGCGGCGCGCCGGAAGTCGAGCGCATGCTGCGCGTCGTGCACGAGCGCTTCCTGCCGTCGCGCGTGCTCGCGCTCGCGTCGGCGGACGCGGACGAGGCGCTGCTCAAGCTCATCGAGGGCCGCAAGGCGGCGAGCGGAACGGCGCGCGCGTACGTCTGCCGCAACCACGCGTGCCGCATGCCGGTGAGCGATGCCGCCGCGCTCGCCGCGGAACTCGATCGCGCGCAGGCCGAGGGCAAGCGCTGAGCGCTCGCGCGACACGCGCCCCTTTTTTCCGGCCGCGCGACTACACTCGCGGCATGCCCCGCATCGCTCGCGCCACCCTGTGCCTCGGCATCTCGATCGGCTCGCTACCCGCGCTCGCACAGCTTCCGTGTCAGGTGCAGGAGCTCGCGGAGCCCGCCGCTTCCTACGGCTTCGGACGCGCCGTCGCGCTCGAAGGGTCGCGCGCCGCCATCGGAGCCTCGAACGCCGAGGTGAGTCCGGGCGTGTACGGAGGCGCGGTGCTGCTCTACACCCTCGCGGCAAATCAGCTGCAGGCCGCGGGCTCGATCGCGGCGTCCGACGCGCAGGACGGCGATGGGTTCGGGATTTCGCTCGCGATGTCGGGCGAGCGGATCCTCGTCGGCGCAGCTGGCGATGACGATCAGGGAACGGAGACCGGCTCGGCGTACGTGTTCGGACTCGTCGGCGGGCAGTACGTGCAGCAGGCGAAGTTGCTCGCGCCCACGAGTGTTTCGTTCGCCAGGTTCGCGTGGGCGCTCGACCTCGACGGAGACGTCGCAGCGATCGGTCAGTACGGTCCGTTCTCGCAGGCAGGAGCCGTGCACGTGTACCGGCGCATCGGCACGAACTGGTCGTTCGACGGAACGCTCACGGCGCCCGACGGCGGGCCCGCGGAGTACTTCGGTTACTCGGTGAGCGTCAGCGGTGATCGCATCGCCGTCGGAGCACTCGGCCATCCGACGAGCGGGCTGGCGTCCGCGGGCGCGGCGTACGTCTACCGCTATCAGTCCGGCGCCTGGCAGTTCGAGCAGAAGCTCGTCGCGGCCCAGCCGACGGCGAACGCGCAAGTCGGGATCTCCGTGGCGCTCGACGCGACGAGCGTGCTCGTCGGCGCGAACGGAGAAGCGAACGAGGGCCGCTTGCACGTGTTCACGCGCTCGGGAACGACCTGGACCGAGACGCAGGTGGCGGCGGCTTCGAACCCCGGTCTCGGTGATCAGTTCGGAGTCAGCATCGCGCTACACGGTGAGCGCGCGCTCGTCGGCGCGTCGGGCAACGGTGGGCCGAGCGCGATCAACGCCGCGTACGAGTTCCATCGGAATGGCACTGCGTGGAGCGAGCACGCCGTGCTGCAACCTCTCGGCGTGCCGTTCCAGCGGTGGACCGGTTTCGGTCAGGCGCTCGCTCTCGGCGACGCGCATGCGCTCGGCGGTTCCAACGATCCGGCTTCGGCTCAGCTCTTCGCGACGCCTGGGAGCGGCTGCGCACCGCTCGTCGGGACTCCGATCGGAGTCGCGCTGCAAGACGGTGGATCGCAGGACCTCACGCTGAGCCTGCCTGCGTACGCGGGCAAGCCGTACCTCGTGCTCGGCTCGATCTCGTGGGTGCCCGGCTTCTCGTTCCCGACGCCGGTCGACGGACTGCTCGTCGAGCTGACGCCCGACGCGTGGACGATGATCACGCTGCAGTACGCGAATCAGGCGCCGCTGTTCCACTCGACGTTCGGCGTGCTCGATGCGTTCGGCAACGCGCGGCCGCGCCTCACGCTGCCGTCGAATGCGCCGAGCGAACTGGCCGGCCTGTCGCTGCACCACGCCGCGCTCGTGATCGATCCGACAGTCGCGCAAGTCGTCGCCGCGACTTCTGCTGTCGGCTGGAAGCTGTTCCAGTAGCGCTGCCGCGCAACGCGAGCTAGTGCTCGGGTTCGGGCGCGCCTGCGGTTCCGCCTGCGCGCATCGGCTTGCCCATCACCGCGCGCGCGCCGTACTTCAGTCGCTCGTCGATCTCGCGGTCGAAGCGAGGATGCCGCGGGTCGTTCGCGAAACCGCTGTGCCGCGCACCACAGACGTAGCACACGAGGCGTTCGGGCAACGCCAGGTAGAGCAGCGCGTCGATGAGCGCCGCGGCGAAGAGGCTCGCGTAGTACGGCGTGAACGGCGCCGCCACGGCCGCGACGACGACGATCGCGATGCCGACCGACTTCGGGAAATCCTTCTGGCGATACAGCTCGGGATGACCGCACGCGAGACAGCGAACGAGCCCGCGCCCGCTCGACAAGCCGTCGCGGAGCAACGGCGTGCTGCTCCCGCACGCGGCGCAGGCGAGCACTTCCGGCAACCGACCGGCGGCGTCGGCCTCGCCGCGCCTTGCGCACCGGCCGGGCGCGGCTGGATCACACGGCTGGGCGATCGCTGCACGCATGCCCGTCGCCCCGCGCCTAGAGCGGTAGCCCGTACGAGTCCTGCAGCGAGAGCGCCGCAGCGGTGCCGATCAGCACGAGCACGGTCGAAGCGTAGAGGATGCCGGTCGCCGAGCGCGTGTTGCGGTATCGCATCGAGCTCGCCGCCATCCAGGCGAAGACCAGCGGCAGTACGAGCCCGACCGCCATGCGCGTGCCGAGGTGGAACAGCCCCCACGGTCCGAAGAGCGGCGTCGCCTTCGCGTCGAGCTCGCTCGCGTGCAACGCGCACAGCAGCGACACGAGCACGAGCGAGGAGCACATGCTCGCGATCGTCACGCGGTTGAGTCGCTGCAGGTGTTCGATGCCGAGATTCGGCACCGTCAGGTACCAGTGGCCGAGCACCATCGCGAGGCCGACGCTGCCGGCGACCGCGCCGGTCGCGAGCGCAGAGAGGCTCGCGAGCCCGATCTGGACGGCGCCGGCGTCCTGCATCCAGTGGTGCAGTTCGAACGTGGTCGCGAGCGCGGATCCGGCGACGCCGATCGCGAGCGCGATGCCCCAAGTCGCTCCGCGCATCGGTCCCGAGTAGAGCGGAAATGCCGCGCACGCCGCGATCGCGGCCAAGCAGCCTGGCTCGGTCCAATCGCGCCCAGCGTCGAGCGCGAGGCCGAGGCCGGAGAGCAGCAGCACGAGCGCGGCGCTGCCCATGATGCGGTAGAAGAGCGTTCCGACCGGCGCGCGCGGAACGAACGCGAGTGCGGCGAGCACGCCGAACGCGAGCTCCCAGCAGAATTGGATGCCGAGCCTGGACACGATCCCGCGGATTGTAGCGAGACGGCGCGCCGCGGACGGACGCGCTGCGCTTGGGCCGGCGCGCGCCGAGCAGCTGTGGTGCGGGGTCGATCGCGCGCGCCTCGCTGCGCGATCGGACTCCATCCATTATGCTCTGCGCCCCTTTTCCCGACTTCCGGCGCATCCACGGCAAGCTCTCACGACATCGATATGCCCCCCCTACGCGTTTTCGTCACCGGCGGCGGCCGCGGTATCGGCCGCGCGATTGCCCTGCGCTTCGCCCGCGAGGGCGCCAAGGTCTGCATTGCGGCCCGCACTTCCGACGAGCTCGACAAGGTCGTCGAGGAGATCAACAAGGCGGGCGGTGAGGGCTGTCCGTCGCAGATGAACATCGTCGACTACGGCACGGTCGAGGCCGGCGTCTACCGCGCGGTCGAGTTCTTCGGCGGTGCGATCGACGTGTTGGTGAACAACGCGGGCGACTTCGAGACGCGGCCATTCGAGAAGATGACGCCGGCCGTCTGGGAGCGAATGATCGACGTCAATCTCAACGCGCACTTCTACGTGACGCTCGAATCGATCGCGGCGCTGCTCGAGAGCGGCAAGCCGCACGTGTTCAACATCGCGAGCACCGCGGCGAAGCGCGGGTTCGCGGAGAACACCGCGTATTGCGCATCGAAGTGGGGCATGCGCGGGTTCGGCGAAGCGCTGCGCGCCGAGTTCGCGGCCAAGGGAATGCGCGTGACGAACGTGTACCCAGGCCAGACCGACACGACGATCTTCGATGGAGTTCCGGGGCAGTGGGACCGCACGAAGATGAACAAGCCGGAGGACGTCGCCGAAATCGTCTACGCGACGTGGCGTGCTCCGGCCGGCGCGCCCGTCGACGATGTCGACGTCCCGCCGCGCAGCTGATTCGCCGCGCGGCGCGCGCGACGCACCTGGCGGGCGGTCGGTCGTCGCCCCCTAGCGTCCCTCGGCGTTGACGAGGCCGAAGAACTCGCCGCGAGTGCGCGCGTCGCTGCGGAAACAGCCGAGCAGGCACGACGTCATCGCGGACGAATTCTGCTTCTGCACGCCGCGCATCATCATGCACAGGTGGGACGCGTACGCGACCACGCCGACGCCCTTGGGCTGCAGCGTCGCTTGCAGTGCCTCGGCGATCTGGATCGTCATCCGCTCCTGCACCTGCAGTCGCCGCGCGAACACGTCGACGATCCGCGGGATCTTCGAGAGCCCGATGATCCGGCCATCCGGGATGTACGCGACGTGCACGCGGCCGAAGAACGGCAGCATGTGGTGCTCGCACAGGCTGTAGAACTCGATGTCGCGGACCAGCACCATCTCGGAGCAGTCCTCGTGGAACACGCCCTCGCCGACGACTTGCTCGACCGTGCGGCGATTGCCCGAGAGAAGTTCCTGGTACGCGCGCGCCACGCGATCCGGGGTGCGCACGAGTCCTTCGCGGCTCGGGTCCTCGCCGATCTCGATGAGGAGGCGGCGGATGAGCTCGCTCAGCTCGGGGGATGCGGTCCCAGGTAGTCCACGTAGTTGCTCCTGCTCTCGTAGAGGCGGATTCGATGAAGTCGACATCCCTTGTGTTTCTTGATCGCGGGTTCGAGTTGTGACCAGAACGCGATGGCCACGTTCTCGGCCGTGGTGACCTTGCCGCGGAGGAACGGCACGTCGTTGTCCAGGCTCTTGTGATCGACGCAGTCGATGACGAGCCGCCGCATCGCGCGCATCAGATCGGTCAGGTTCATCACCATGCCGCTCGAGTCGTCGACGCCGCCGCGCACGGTCGCGTGCACCGCGTAGTTGTGGCCGTGCAAGTTATTGCAGATGCCGTAGATACGTCGGTTCTTCGCAGCGGACCAGCGCGCGTTGTGCAGCCGATGGCTGGCGCTGAAGATCGGAAGAGCACA
>SCVU01000194.1 GCA_004296785.1 Planctomycetota bacterium | reverse complement strand
CGCCGGCGTCGGCGGGCGGCGCGGGCGCTGCGGCGGGCGCCGTCGCGGGCTCGGCCGCGGGCTTCGCGTCGGTCGGCGCGGGCGCCGGTAGTGGCACCGGCAGCGAAGCCGGCGCGGCCCCGAAGCGCTCGGCCGCGCGCGTGCGCAGCTCGAGGCGCAGCAGGCCGGGTTCGAATTCCAGGTGCTCGCGCGGCGCGCGCGCGAAGTCGATCGCGGCCTGCGCGGAGGCGGCGACGTCGGGCGGGCCGTTGAGCGACAGATCCGCCACGCGCGCCCCGGCGCCGGCGAAGCACAGCGCGAGGCATGCGCCGGCGCGCACGTCGGCCTGCGCGTCGCGCACGAGCTCGCCGAACAGCGCGAGGTCCGGCGCACCGAGATCGCCGAGCGCGGCGATCGCGGCGAGGCGCTCGACCCCCGGTCCGTAGCGCGCCTGCGACTCGAGCAGCTCGCGACCGTCGGCGTGCTTGGCGATGCCGAGCGCGGCGAGCGCGATGGCCCGCTCGTGCTCGGTCGCGCCGCGCGTCGAACGCAGCAGCTCGAGCGCCTGCTCGGCGCCGCTCGTGTCGACCGCGAGCTGCTTGTCGACCGCGAGCTGCGCTTCGATGCGCGCGCGCCGCGCCGGGTCCGGCGCGGCGGGCGCGGGTGCGCTCGCCGGTGCCGAGGCGGGTGCCGAGGCGGGCGTGGATTCCGCCTGCGCCCCCGCCCCGCTCGCGAGCACGAGCAGCGCCGCGCACGCGACGAACCGACGAAGGGTGCAGAGATCGAGCATGCGGGCCGAAAAGGGTGCGGCCGATCGCCCCTTGTCGGCGTTGAGTGGGCCGAACCTGAGCCCGGGCGTCAAGGGAGCGCCGCGGCTCAACGGCGCGGCGCGAGGACGATCAGGGCCAGCCAAGACATGAGGCCGATCAGCCCGATGCTGAGCCCCCACGCCACGAGGCCGGGATTCTCCTCGAACGCGCGGTCGCGGTAGACGAGCGCGAGCGCGGTACCGCCCGTGTAACCGAGCACGGCGAGCACCGACAACGGCACCGCGACCTTGCGCCGCCAGCCGCGCGGCGCCGCGAGGCCGGTGTGGATCGCGACGATCAGGAACGGCGACAGCACGAGCGGCATCGCCGCGGAGATCTCGGCGCCGCTCGACGCGAGCGCGATCAGCACGACGCCGATCAGCGCCGCGACGAGCGCGGCGCCGAGGTACAGCGCCTCGATCCAGCCGTTGCGCGTCAGCACGTGGCGCACCTTCGGGTTCCCGATCAGCAAGAGGTCGTGCAGCGGGCTGATCATCCACGAGGCGAGCACCGCGAGCGCGCAGGCGATCGAGACCGGCACGACGAGCCACAGCCAGCGCTCGTCGGCGCGCGCGAGCGGGCGCAGCAGGCGCGGCAGCACGTAGATCACGCCGATCACGATCAGCGAGCGCTTCGTCCCGCCGCGCTCGATCCAGTCGGACAGCTGCACGTACCAGCGGTACGGCAGCGAGCGCGCTTTCAGCGCCTCGGCGAGGCCGACGCGGCTCGGCGCGTCGCCGGGGTCGATGCGCAGCGCTTCGCCGAACGCGTCGAGCGCGTCGCGCGGCTTGCCGGCGCGCAGGTGGCCGTAGCCGAGCAGGCGCCACGTCACCGCGTCGTGCGGATCGCGGCGCAACTGCTCGGTCGCGGCGCGGCCGGCCTCGTCGAAGCGGCCGAGCGCCTGCAGCGCGAGCGCGTGTACCTTCGCGGCGAACATCGAGTCCGCGTCGAGGGCGAGCGCGCGCTCGGCGCAGGCGAGCGCGTCCTCGGCGCGCGAGAGCTCGAGCAGCGCGCAGCCGCGCAGCGCGTGGTGGTCGGCGTCGAGCGGATCGAGCGCCGCCGCGCGGTCGGCGGCTTCGAGAGCGGCCTTCGGCTCGCCGTTGGCGAGCAGCGCGCGGCCGAGGATGAACTGCAACAGCGGATGGTCGGCGTGGTGCGGCAGCAGGCGCCGGCACAGCGCGAGCGCTTCGGCGTCGCGGTCGAGCTCGAGCCAGCACACCGCGAGCAGGTAGCCCGCTTCGAGATCGTCGGGCGCTTGTGCGTGCGCGCGCGCGAGCGCCGCCGCGGCCTCGGCGTGGCGGCCGACGCCCATCAGTGCGCGCGCCTGTGCGATCAACGGATCCGACATCGACTCGGGCATCGACCTTGGGCGCCGACTACGACTTGTGCTCTTTCATCCACCGCGCGACGTCGTCGTACACGCCGCCCTCGTTCGCGTACAGCACGTAGTTCTTCGCCGTGGCGAACCACTCGCGCGTGCTCGGCGCCTGCTTCTCGATCGCCGCGAGCACGTCCTTCGTCGTCAGCGGATCCGGCCGCCCGGTGCGCAGCGCGTCGGCGAGCTTGTGCTCGACCGCGCGATCGATCGCGCCGTACAAGTCCGCTCCCGACTGCCCGGCGCTCTTCTTCGCGAGCTTCGCGAAATCGATGTCCTTCTGCGGCTTGCCGCGCAGCAGCACCTCGACGATCGACGCGCGCGCCGGCTCGTCCGGCGGCGGCACGAAGATCATCCGATCGAAGCGCCCGGGCCGGCGGAACGCGGGATCGAGGTGCCACGGCGCGTTCGTCGCCGCGAGCACCAGCAACCCGTCGTTCGAGCCGCGCGCGCCGTCGAGCTCTTGCAGGAACTGATTGACGACCATCCGCATGTTGCCGTGCAGGTCGTTGCGCCGCGAGCCGAGCGCGTCGACCTCGTCGAAGAACAGCACCGACGGCTTCTCCTCGCGCGCGGCGGCGAAGAAGCGCGCGAGATTGCGCTCCGAGTTGCCGACCCACATGTCGAGCACGTCGGAGATCGACACGCACAGGAAGCGCGCGTTGACCTGGCCCGCCGTCGCGCGCGCGAGCAGCGTCTTGCCGCAGCCCGGCGGACCGTAGAGCAGGATGCCGCCGCCGATCGCCTTGCCGTACGCGCGGTACAGCTCGGGGCGCAGCAGCGGCTGGATGATCTTGAGCTCGATCTCGCGCTTGACCTCGTCCATGCCGCCGACGTCAGCGAACGTGCACGTCGGCCGCTCGAGCTCCGGCAGCGCGGCGGCGGTCGGCGCCGCGCTCGCGCGCAACCGGCCCTCGTCGACCTCGTCGCCGTCCGCCTCGCCGCCCGGCTCCGCACCCGGGACGCGGACGCCGAGCGTCCGCGACAGCTCGGCGTCCGCGCACTGGGGATCCTGCTCGAGCGCGGCCTTGTACGCCGCGACGGCACCGCGCGCGTCGCCCTCGCGCAGCCGCAGCCGCGCGAGCAGCACGCGCGCCGCGGCCGGCGCGTCGGGCTGCCCGAGCAGGCTCTCCAGCACGACGATCGCCTCCGAGTCGCGCCGCGCGTCCGCGCAGGTGCGCGCGAGCGCGAGCAGCAGGGACGCGTCGCGCGGTGACTTCGCGAGGCCCTCGCGACACGTCGCGAGGGCCTCGTCGAAACGGCCGAGCCGGCACAGCCGCTCGGCGAGCATCCGGCGCAGCCGCGCGTTGCCCGGACTCGCGTCCAGCGCCTCGCGCAGCTCGCGCACTTCGTCGTCGGATCCGGTCATCGTGCGCGCAGCGTACGCACTGTGCGCCCGCTTTTCAGGGCTGGATCTGCAGCACCACGTGGTTCGAGAACCAGCCGCCCGCCTGACCGATGTCGAGCACGACGTTCTGCATCGCGTACTCGGTGCCGATGAGTCCCGGCGCTGGCGGGACGCGCAGGCCGACGAGCTTCTCGCCGAACGTTCCCATCTGGTAGTAGCCGATCACGGACACCAGCGTCGGATCGAGCAGGCAGACGCCCTGCAGCGGCGGGAACGCGAGGCCGGAGGCGATCGCCGCGACCGCGCCGAGTCCGAGCACGCGGTCGCCCGCCTTCGCGCGCGACGCGTGGAACACCTCGGCGCCGATCGACGGAGTGCCGAGCACCTGCAGCGCGCAAACGGTGCGCAGATCGCTCGACCCGACCGCCGCACCCGCGTAGCCGGTCAGCAGCGCGTTGCAGATGCCGGGCGCGAGCAGCGTCCCGGCGGCCGAGCCGAACGACGCATCGATGTCGTCGTTCTGGTCGAGCATCACGCCGTTGACGTCGAGCAGCGTCAGCACGCTGTCGAGCCCGAGCCCGCCGTACGCGTCGTTCTGCGCGCGCACTTCGACCGGCAGGTCGGTCTCGACCATCGCCTTCGCGAGCACGCCGCTGCCCGGGCTCGACAACGCGGTCGCCACGCTCGCGTTGCACGGCAGGATCGACGTGCCAACCGGCGTCGTGCACTCCGACTGCGTCGCGTACGCGCCGAGGATCGTGCCCGTGCCGTCGAACGCCGAGACCGACGTGTAGTAGGTCCCCGGGGGCAGCGGGATCGCGAACGCGCCGAAGAACGACGGCGGTGCGTCGTCGACGAGCGACACTCGGTGCAGCGTCGCGTCGTAGAGATCGAGCACCGTGTCGTTCGTCCCGCCGGGAACCGACTGCGGTGCGAGCGCGAGTCGCGCCGCGATCGGATCGGAGAGCGTCCAGCGCTGGAAGTCCCATTGGTGCGTCGACGTCAGCGTGCCAGCCGGGTTCGCGCAACCGTCGGGCAGCGCGAGCGCGAGCGCCTCGGTCGTCGACAGCGTGAAGCTGCCCGCCGTGCCGTTGAAGCCCTGCACCCACAGTTGGTACTGGCCGGCCGGCAAGTGCGCGCGGATCTCCGAGTTGAGCCCGTTCGCGTCGTCGTTGAACACCATCGACGCGCCGCTCGCGTTGCGCAGCAGCAGGATCGGATCGAAGCCGGCGACTCCGTTGCAGCGCAGCGTGAGCCGCATGTCCGCCGCGAGATCCATGGTGAACGCGCGCAGCGGCTGTGCCGCGCCGACGCTGCCGTTCGTGACGACGCCGGGCACGAACGCCGCGACCGACAGCGGCGTGCACGTCGTCGTCAGTCGCCAGCCGCCGGTCTGCCCGAGGAAGCCGAGCACGCGCAACTGGTACTGCCCCGGCAGCAGCGGGACGATCATCTGCGAGTACAGGCCGGGCCCGGAGTCGTCGTCGAAGTAGAGGAAGCCGCCGCGGCCGTCGGTGAGCTCGAGCAGCGTGTCGGTCGCCGCGGGCGCGGCGCCCGCGCTCGTCACGGCGCGCAACAGCGTCGGCGCGGCGATCTCGAGCCGCAGGCAATCGCTGTCGTCGGAGAAGCCGAGCGCGCCGTCGACGACGCCGCAGCCGATCGGATCGGCCCACGCGCGCGTGTCGTTCGGCTCGCGCTCGACCGCGCTGCCGTCGGCCGCCGGCTCGAGCGGCGGCAGGGCCGCGAAGAGCGGCGCCGCGTACGGGTTCCCGCTGTGCAGCGCGCCGGCTCCCGCTCCGGCCGCGCGATCGCGCAGCTCGAGCAAGTGCAGCGCGCCCGGCGCCTTCGCGTCGGGGCTCGCGAGCACGCCGTCGTCGTACGCGCGTTGCAGCAGCGCAGCGGGCTCGAGCTTCGCGAGCTCGACCGACGTGAAGTTCGACTGGACGTACGCGGCGAGCGACGGATCGCCCGCGGCGCACACGAAGAGAGTTGCCGACGCGAACAGCATGGGGTTCCTCCGGGTGGGTGTCGGGCTGCCGACCCGACGTGCCCCGAGCCTAGCGCAGTCCGCGTGGAACGGGGCTGCGGTTACAGACGCCCGACGAACGCGTCGCGCGCGTGGGCCGCGTCGCGCGTCCGCTTCAGTGCGCGCCGGCGGTCTCGGGCTCGCCGAGGCACGCGATCAGCTCGTCGCGCTTCGCATCGCGCAGCGCGGCGGTCGACGCCTCGAGGTTCAGACGCAGCAGCGGCTCGGTGTTCGATGCGCGCACGTTGAACCACCACCACTCGCGCGCGCCGAGCTCGCCGAACTCGACGGTGATGCCGTCGAGCTCGTCCTGGCGCCCCTGTGCGTAGCGCTGCTTGAGCTCCGCGATCGCCGCGTTCTTGTCGGCGACGTGGAAGTTGATCTCGCCGGTCGCGTGGTAGCGGCGCAGCCCGCGCACGAGCTCGGACAGCTTGCGCCCGCCGCTGGCCGGATCGGTCAGCAGCGACAGCGCGCACGCGAACGCGATCTCGCCCGAGTCGCAGGTGTAGTTGTCGGCGAAGTAGAAGTGGCCCGACAGCTCGCCGCCGAAGCGCGCGCCGCGCTTGCGCATCGTGGCCTTGATGAACGAGTGGCCGACGCGGTCGCGCAGCGGCGTGCCGCCGGCCTTCGCGATCTCCTCCTTCACGACCCACGACGAGCGCAGGTCGTAGACGATCGGCGTCTGCTGCGCGCGGTCGATGAAGCGCGGCGCGAGCAGCGCGGTCATCAGGTCGGCCGAGACGGTCGCGCCGGTGTCGTCGACGAAGCAGCAGCGGTCGGCGTCGCCGTCGAAGGACACGCCGAACTCGGCGTGGCTCTTCTTCAGCAGCGCGCGCACGTGGTCGAGCACGTCCTCCTTGAGCGGATTCGCTTCGTGCACCGGGAAGCGGCCGTCGGGCACCATCAGCATCGTCGTCGCGCGCACGCTCGACAGGCGCCCGAGGATGCCGGGCAGCGTGTGACCCGCCATGCCGTTGGCCGCGTCGATCGCGACGTGGATCGGCCGCCCGATCTTCGCGAAGCCGGCGACGTGCTTCGCATAGGCGTCG
>SCVU01000193.1 GCA_004296785.1 Planctomycetota bacterium | reverse complement strand
CTATGCATCGCGAAGCATTGCACGAGGGGGCCCCTCGGTGGGTGATGAACCGCCTCGGGTGAGGTCGCGCCTGACGCGCCGCGCCTTGCGAAGCGCCCTCCTGCTCGCGCCGCTGATCGCGCTGGTCTGCTCGTTCGTCCTGGTGTCGTGCGAGCGTGGTGCAGGGAGCGGAGCGCCCTCGGATGGGAAGGTGGACGTCGCGCAGGTCTGGACCTGCTCGATGCACCCGCAGATCCGCATGCCGAACCCCGGCAACTGCCCGATCTGCGGGATGAAGCTCGTGCCGGCCAAGGACGTCGCCGGCGCGGGCGCGGCGGTCGTGCTCTCGGCCGAGGCGCAGCAGATCGCCTCGATCATGGTCGAGCCGGTCGCACTCCACGCGTTGGCGCACGAAGTCCGCACGGTCGGGCGGATCGAGGCCGCCGAGCCGTACGTCGCCAACCTGACCGCGCGCGTCGCTGGTCGAGTCGAGCGTGTGTACGCCGATTCCACGGGAGTCGACGTCGCGAAAGGCGATCACCTCGTCGAGATCTACTCCCCCGACCTCGTCGTCGCGCAGGAGGAGTTTCTGCTCGGCTTGCGCGCGCTCGGCGGAAAGGACCGCGCGGCGCTCGACGAGCGGGAGCAGACGCGCGTCGAGCTCGCGCGCGAGAAGCTCCGACTCTTCGGTGTCACCGACGAGCAGCTCTCCGGGCTCGAGAAGAGCGGCAAGCCGCAGCTCGTCGTCACGGTGCACGCGCCGATCGGCGGCACGGTCGTCGCGAAGCACGTCCGCGAGCAGTCGTACGTCGAGACCGGCGATCCCCTCTACGACATCGCCGATCTCTCGCACGTGTGGCTGCTCGCGGACGTCTACGAGTTCGAACTGCCGTGGATCGTGCGCGGCGAGCACGCGAACGTCACGCTCGAAGCGCTGCCCGGCGACACGTTCGACGGGGTCGTCGCCTTCGTCGAGCCGCGCGTCGACGACGCGACCCGCACGATCAAGGTGCGCATCCACCTCGACAACGAGCGCCGGCTCCTCAAGCCCGGGATGTTCGCGCACGTGAACATCCATGCGCAGCTCGCCCCGGACGGCAAGCGCGCACGCTCGCCGCTCGCCGGCAAGTTCACTTGTCCGATGCATCCGGAGATCGTGGCCGAGGCCCCAGGCGCATGTTCGATCTGCGGCATGGCGCTCGTGCGCGAGCCGATCGAGCCTGGCTCGACGGAGGCTGCCGATGTGCTCGCAGTTCCGGTCACCGCGGTGCTCGACTCGGGCGTGCGGAGGATCGTGTGGGTCGAGCGCGCGCCTGGCCGCTACGAATCCGCTGAAGTCGTCCTGGGACCGCGCGCCGGCGAGCGCTACCCGGTCCTGTCGGGGCTGAGCACCGGCGACCGCGTCGTCGTACACGGGAACTTCCTGCTCGATTCGCAGTCGCAGATCGAGGGCAAGCCGAGCCTGCTCTTCCCTCAGGGACTCGGGGCCGCAGCGAGCGAGCACGCGGGCCATTCCGGACACAGCGGTCACTAGGAGATCGCGATGCTCGTCCGCTGGATCGTTTCCTGGTGCCTGCGCAACCCGTGGCTGGTCTGCCTCGGTGCCCTCGCGCTCGCCCTGGCGGGCGGCTTCGCGCTCGTGCACACGCCGGTCGACGCGATCCCCGACATCGGCGAGAAGCAGGTGATCGTCTTCGCCGACTGGGAGGGTCGCTCGCCCCAAGACGTCGATGACCAGGTCACCTATCCGCTGACGGCGTCGCTCGAGGGCACGCCTGGGGTCAGGACGATCCGCTCGATGTCGGGATTCGGGTTCTCGATGGTCTTCGCGATCTTCGACGACTCGGTCGACTACTACTGGGCCCGCTCGCGCGTGCTCGAGCGGC
>SCVU01000192.1 GCA_004296785.1 Planctomycetota bacterium | reverse complement strand
AACACGAGGTAGCCCTGCTCGAGCAGCCACGTGTTCAGGCTGAACGAGCGCCCGTACGGCGCGAAGCCGTGGTCGCTCATCAGGATGTACGTCGCGTCGTCGCCGATGCGCTCGCGCACGCGCGCGATGGCCGGATCCATCTTCAGCACGAGATCCTGTAGCGCGTCCTTCCACGTCGAGCCCGGCCGCTGCGTGAACCACTCGGATGCCTGCGCGGCGAGCGCGGGGTCGTACGCGGGGTGCGACGGATCGGTCAGCCGCCACATCATGTGGCTCGCGAGGTCGACCGTGGAGAAGTAGAAGAACAAGAGACCGCCGTCGGCGCGCTCGACGTAGCGATCGAGCGCGACGTCGAGCATGCGGCGGCTCTCGTCGTAGACGAGCTCGACCTGCTTCATGAACTCGTCTTCGCGCAGCATCCGGCGCTTGAGCGCGCCGACGTCCTCCGCCATGCCCTGCGTGTAATACGGCCCGATGCGCCGCGCGACCTCGGCCGCCGCGCTGCTCGGGTCGGACACGTCCATCGCCGGCGCGGACGGATCGATGTTGATCGGCGACGCGTACAGCTCGAGCTCGCCGTCGCCGTTCGCGTCGGGCATCGAGCGCAGGTAGAAGCGCACGATCCCCTGCACGTCCTGCGCGCTCGCCGGCAGCAGCGAGAACACGACCGGCACGAACTCGCTCCATTGACCCGGTTGCAGCACGAGCGTGCGCGCATCGCCGACGTCGAGCGCGACCGCGCGCGCCGCGAGATCCGGTCGGATCACGAGCGGCACCGTCGCGGGCGGCATGCCTTCCTTGAATGAGTTCGGCGGACCCGAGAGCTTGGTCGGGTACTCACCGGCGCGATTGGTGATCGTCTCCAGCTTCGACGAGCTCGTGTAGCTCGTCGGATTCGTCGTGTAGAGCGTGCACTCGCCGTACGCCGAGTCGAGCGCCGGCGTCATCATCCCGGAGAACGACCAGCCCTCCGACGGCACGACCGGGAAGTTCGCCGGCATCCGCCAGATGTCCGCCGGGATGCCCGCGCGCTTCAGGATCGTCCAGAACGCATCGCCGGTGCGATTCGATTCGGTGCTGCCGGCCGCCGGCAACGCGTACTCGCCCGGCAGCGGCAGCTTCGCCATCCAGCGCACCGCCAATCCCGGCGCCGCCTCGCGCGTCGTCGACGCGATCGGCGCGCGCGAGCGCGGATCGCGGTGGATGAAGTCGAAGATCCCGTGGCCGCCCGGATCGAGGCCGGTCGTGAAGTTCGACCACGCGACCGGGCTCTGCGGCGGATTCGACGTGCCGAGGCGCTGCACGCCGCGGTCGCCGACGAGCCATTGGAACGCGCTCGTGCGGCCCGGATGCGCGCGGATCGTCGCCTCGAGCAGATCCGGATCGAGCCCGTCGATGCCGATCACGATCACGCGCGGATGCTGGGTCGGCAGCGCGCCGACGCCCGGACCCGCCGAGCCGGCCTCGAGCGCGCGCGCGCGCGCCGCTCCGGCGTGCTCGTCGCCGCCGCGCGTCGGCACGAACGCGAACGGCAGCCCGATCAGCACGACGAGCGCGGGATAGACGGCCCAGCGCGGGAATCTCACGCGACGGTCCCCGCGCGCTGCGCCGCCGCGGCGCGATCGACGCCCGCCGCGCGACCGCCGAACAGATTGCGGCCCTGCATGTACTTCGGCGGCTCGACGCCGAACATGTCGAGCATCGTCGGCGCGATGTCGAGCAGCGCCGGATCGGCGACGTCGATCTTGCGGTTGCACCAGAACACGCCGGGCACGAGGCGCGGATCGACGCAGTGGTCGCCCGACCAGCTCTTCGTGTTGTCGGTGAACACGTCCTTCGACACCGCGCCCGTCGCGCAGTC
>SCVU01000191.1 GCA_004296785.1 Planctomycetota bacterium | reverse complement strand
CGCAGTGGCGGGTGCCGCCGCCTTGAACAGCGGCTTCACGACGGCGCCGCTCTTCATGCAGCGCGTGCACACCGTGATGCGGCGCGTCGCGCCGTCAACGGTCGCGCGGACGCGCTGCAGGTTCGGGCGGAACTTGCGCTTGTTGTGGCCGGTCGTCTTCAGACCGACGCCGCCGTCGCGCTTCGCCAGACCGCGGCGGGCGATCGACATACCGGTTCGAGTGCGCTTGGAACAGATCTCGCAGACGCGTGCCATGGGAGTGGGTCGAGGGGCTGGCGGGAATTCGGGGCAAAGAGTGTACGGCGCCCCCCGCGGCCGATCAAGTCGCACCGGCCGCGGGGAGCGCGCGCGCGCCAGCTACTGATGCACGAGCTGCAGCGACCAGGCCGTCAGCGTGCCGACGTCCTGCGCCGCGAGGTCCTGGACCCTGAGCTGCCACGTGCCGTTCGGCGTCTTGCCGTTCAGCACCGCCAGGCTCTGCGCCGGAGCCGTCAGCGTGTCGTACGTCGTGTTGATGTTGTCGGCGCTGCCGCCGGCCTGGTTGTGCAGGATCACCTGCGTCCCGTCCGGGTGCACGAGCGTCACGCGCAGATCGCCCTTGTACGGGTGCGTGATCGACACCGACACGTTTGCGTCCTGCAGCGTGCCCGCAAGTCCGCTGACCGGCAGCACCGACGCGACGCCGGTCGCGTTGTTGTCGGGGATGCTCTTCGGCACGTCGGTCGAGCTCTTGTTCGTCGTCGTCGGTCCCCCGCCGCCGCCGGCCTTCATCGTCAGCGACCACGCGGTCAGCGTGCCGACGTCCTGCGCCGCGAGGTCCTGGATCCGCAGCGTCCACGTGCCGTTCGCGGGCTTGTTGACGAACGCCGACAGCGCCTGCGCCGGCGCGGTCAGCGTGTCGTAGGTCGTGTTGATGTTGTCCGCGCTGCCGCCGGTCTGGCCGTGCAGGATCACGGTCGTGCCGTCGGGGCCGATCAGCGAGACGCGCAGGTCGCCCTTGTACGTGTGCGTGATCGCGACCGACACGTCGACCTCGGTCACCGCGCCGGTGAAGCTCGACAGCGCGAGCAGCGACGACACGCCGGTCGCGTTGTTGTCCGGGATGCTCTTCGGAACGTCGGTGGCGTGGATCGTCACGCCGCTCGAACCGCCGCCGCCGCCGCCGCCGGCCGCGACGACGGCAGCGCGCGCATTGACCTTGCCGTAGCCGTAGAGGTTCGAGAACCCGTTGACGTAGCCGCCGCCGGCCGCGTCGATCTTGTCGGCGGTCGACGTGATCGCGTTGTACGCCTGCTGCCAGGTCAGCGCAGGATTCTGCGACAACACGAGCGCCATCGCGCCGGCCGCGAGCGGGCACGCCGAGCTCGTGCCGCCGAAGTTGTTCGCGTAGTTCGTCGCCGAGTAGCCGGCCGAACCGGTGCGGTCCGTCGTCCAGATGCCCGTCGTCACGCCGCCGTTCGACGGCGCGCAGATGTCGAGCGACGGGCCGTAGTCCGAGTAGTACGAGCGCAGGTCCTGATCGGTCGATGCGCCGACCGCCAGCACCTTCGAGTACTTCGCGTAGCCGTCGAGCTCGACCGACTCGTTGCCGTTGCCCGAGGCCCAGAAGATCAGGCAGCCCTTGCCGCCGCGGCCGTTGGTCGCCGCGTCGTCGATCGCCGCCTGCACGTTCGCGGGCAGCGGATAGTTCGCGCCCGTGCCGTCCGGCGGGCCCCACGAGTTGGAGAGGATCGCGGCGCCGTTGTTCTTCGCCCACGCGATCGCGTTCGCCTCGAGCGTGTTCGTCATGCCGGTGCCGACGAGGCGGATCGGCATCAGCTTGCAGTTCGGCGCGATGCCGCTGAGCCCGATCGCGTTGTCCTGGCGCGCGACCGCGACGCCGGCGCACGCCGTGCCGTGGTTGTCGCCGCTGCCCGACGGCAGCGGCGAGCTGTCGTTGCCGAGGAAGTCCCAACCGGCGACCGCGTTCGCGGTCAGGTCCTCGTGCGTGTACTCGATGCCGCCGTCGATGATCGCGACGACGATCGAAGCCGCGCCCTTCTGCAGGTCCCAGGCCTCGGGCGCGTCGACGTCGGCGTCGACCTTCGAGCCGCCCTGGCCGGTCGCGTTCAAGTGCCACTGGCTCCCGTAGCTCGGATCGTTCGGCGTCGAGCGCAGCACGCGCGTGACGACGAACTCGGGCAGGCTCCACTCGAACGCGCCGCTCTCCATCAGCGCGGCCGACACGTCGAGCGTGTTCGCCGCGGCGCCGCGCGGCAGCTCGAGCACGAAGCCGTGCTCGACGTAGACGATCGGCTCGACGATCGAAAGCGCGTGGCGCGCGAACAGCGCGTTGAGCTCGGCGGTGCCGACGTTCTTGCGCGCCGACACGAGCAC
>SCVU01000190.1 GCA_004296785.1 Planctomycetota bacterium | reverse complement strand
CGGCGAACTCGCCGAGCGCTGCTACGTCGACGCGTTCCGCATCGACGCCGACGACGCGCTCGCGGCGAAGGGACTCAAGGCGAAGGACTACGAGCTCGTCTTCAACTACGGACCGCTGCCCGCGCAGGACAAGCAGGCGAGTCGCGAGGCGCTCAAGGCTCTCGGCGGCGGCTTCCTCGCGCGCAACGACCTCGCGAAGGAGCTCGAGACCTGGCCGGACGCGTGGGGACTCTCGACGCGGCACTACCGCTTCGTGACGAACTCCGAGCACGCGCTCGTGTTTCGCTTCGCGCAGGCCTGCGAGGACCTGCACGCGGCGTGGGAGCAACTACTCGACGGCACGAAGCTCAAGGTGCGCAAGCTGAAGGAGCCGCTCGTCGTGTACTTCTTCGACTCGACGGTCTCCTACCAGGCGATCCTGCGCGCGCGCGGCATCGATCCGCCGTCGCACGAAGACGCGCTCGGTTTCTACTGGGGCGAGACGAAGGACGGCTACTTCTTCTACGAGCCCGGCTTCTACGGCGAGGACGCGACGCTGCTGTTCGAGACCTTCTATCACGAGGGCACGCACCAACTGTGCGATCTGCGGCTCAAGGCGGCGCGCGGCGGCGACGACGCGCGCTTCCCGCTCGGCTGGCTCGTCGAGGGTCTCGCGACGTACATGGAAGGGCTCGAGATCGACGCGCGCGGCGGCAAGCGCACGTACCGGCTCGGCGCCGCGATCGACGACGACCTCGAAGGCGGGCTCGACGGCGCGAAGGCCGGCGAGCTGCAGTCGCTCGAGGCGTTCCTGCACTGCGACGGCGAGGCGTTCGATGCGAACGAGCTCGGCTACCAGCACGGCGCGCTGCTGTCGCACTTCCTGTTGCACGCGGAGAAGGGCAAGTACCGCGCGGCGTTCTTCCAGCTCGTCGAGGGCGCGTACGAGAAGGGCGGGCTCGGCAAGAGCGCGTTCGAGCAGTTCAAGTGGGACGCGGCACAGATGCAGCGCGAGTTCGACGCGTACGCGAGCGGCCTGCGCGCGGCGCTGCCGGCGCGCGCGTATCCGAAGCGCGACGCGCACGCTCCGGCCGGCGACGACAAGAAGTAGCCGTCAGTCCGCCTTCGGCTTCATCACCACGCGCAGCGACGCGGTGCGACCCGGCTCGAGCTCGATCTCCCCCGCCGCCGACTCGTCGCGCGCTTCGCCGACCGGCAGCCAACCGCGCTTGCCGACCGAGTAGCCCTCGCGGCACGGCGAGCCCTTCACCGGCAGGTTCTCGAGCCGCGCATGACCGCTCGAATCGGTCTGCGTGCTCCACTGGCGCTCGAGAAAGAACGTCGAGTACCCGCACGCGTCCCAGTGCACGTTCGGCCACATCGCGAAGTCCGCCTCGGCGATCGGCGCGCCGCCCTCGTCGACGACTTCGAGCTCGACGGCGGCCGTCGGCTGCATCGCGATCACGAGCTCGCTCTCGCGCGGCAGCTCGAACTCCTGATTGCCGTCGCGCTCGTAGTCGAGCTCCTCCGTCGCCGCGATCCGCACGCCCGTCGACGACCAGCCGTCGCAGATCGCGATCACCTCGGCGCGCCCGTGCGGCAGCCCCGCGATCTCGAAGCGCCCGTCGGAAGCGACGTCCGTCCGGTACGCGCGCAGCGAAGTCGCCGCGCGCGAGCCGCCGAACGCGACCGCGATCATCACCGCGCCGTTCGCGATCGGCCGCGGCACCGCATCGTCGAAGCGACCGCGCAGCGTCAACGTCGGCAACAGCTCGAGCGAGAGCTCGCGCTGCTCGCCGCTCGTCAGCGCGAACTCGACGACGCGGCTCTCGTAGCGCTGCTGCTGCGGCGAGACCCACGCGATCGACAGCGCGTGCGGCCCCGCCTTCGCGCGGTTCGTCGCCAGGCGCCCGTCGCGCCCGGCGATCCAATCGCTCGCCTGGATCTTCGCTTCGTCGTCCATCTTCACCGTCACGTCGTACACCGCGTGCGTCGGGTCGCCGACCCAGCCGCTGACGACGAGGTAGCAGCCGTACTCGAGCTCGACCGAGTGCTCGGTCGACAGCCCGGTGATCTCGACCTCCTCTTCGCGCGACGGGTACTCGGGGTGCTTGAGCACGAACGCGACCTTCGACGTGAGCCCGGCGCCCGCGACCCATGCCGGGTAGCGCAGTCGCGCGGTGCCGCTGGCGTCGGTCACCGCCTCGGCCGGGATGTGCTCGGGCCAGAAGTACGCGCTGCCCGGCTCGTCGCCGCGGCGCAGCATGTACAGGCGCAGCGTCGCGTCGGGGACCGCGCGCGCGCTCTGCTTGTCGTGCACGTGCACGACGAGCTCGCCGAACGCGTCCTTCGGCGGCAGCTCGCTCGCGGGAGCGGACGCGGGCGCCGACTCCGGCGCGGCGGGTGCCGGCGCGAGCGGCGGCGGCTCGGGAGCGACCTCGGCCGTGCGTTCGGGCGCGCGCGGCGTCGCAGCTCCGGCTTCGAGCGCGGCGTCCGTGCGCTCGTCGTTCGGCGCGGCAGCGACGGCGCGCACCGCTTCGTCGCGCGGCTCGCTCGACCCGCGCGTGCTCCACCAGATCGCGGCGAGCAAGGCGAGCACGACCGCGCAGACCAGTGCGTAGATCCGACTCTTCATCGCGTGTCTCCTCCGCGCGGTGGATCGAGGTAGCGCCGGCCTTCGAGGCCCGGCGGCAGGCACTTCATCTCGTCCTTCGCCTGCGGATCGTCGTGGTAGTAGCGATAGCCCTTGCCGTACCCGAGCTCCTTCATCAGTCCGGTCGGCGCGTTGCGCAGGTGCAGCGGCACCGGCTCGGCCGCGGTCTTCTCGACGTCCTCGCGCGCGGCCGCGTAGCCCTTGTACGTCGCGTTCGACTTCGGCGCGCGCGCGAGCAGCACCGCGGCTTGCACGAGCGCGAGCTCGCCCTCGGGCGTGCCGAGCTGTCGCCACGCCTCGCCCGCGTCGAGCACCGCGCGCAGCGTCGCCGGGTCGGCGATGCCGACGTCCTCGAGCGCCATGCGCACCATCCGGCGCAGCAGGTAGTCGCGGTCCTCGCCCGCCTCGAGCATCCGCGTGATCCAGTACAGCGCGGCGTCCGCGTCGCAGTTGCGGACGCTCTTGTGCAGCGCCGAGATCTGGTCGTAGTGCTGCTCGCCGCGCTTGTCGTACGCGAGCGTCTTGCGCTGCAGCGCTTCGGCGAGAACGCTCGGCGAGAGCTCGGCGGGTTCGACCGGCGCGCTGGCGGCGCTCGACGCGCGCGCGGGTGCGTCGGCGAGCGCGATCGCCGCCGCGCTCTCGAGCAGCGTCAGCGCGCGCCGCGCGTCGCCGTCGGATGCGTTCGCGATCGCCGAGAGCGCTTCGCGCGACGCGCGCACCGCGCCCCCGAGGCCGCGCTCCGCGAGCTCGACCGCGCTCGCGAGCAGCGCGACGAGCTCGTCGTGCGCGAGCGGCTGCAGCACGAGCACGCGCGCGCGCGACAGGAGCGGGCTGACGACCTCGAACGACGGATTCTCCGTCGTCGCGCCGATCAGCACGATGTCGCCCTTCTCGACGTACGGAAGGAAGGCGTCCTGCTGCGACTTGTTGAAGCGGTGGATCTCGTCGATGAACAAGAGCGTGCGCCGCCCGCTCGCGCGGCGCTCGCGCTCGGCCTGCGCCATCACTTCCTTGATCTCCTTGATGCCGGCGAGCACCGCGGAGAACGGAACGAAGCGCAGGCCGCTCGCGCGCGCGACGAGGTGCGCGAGCGTCGTCTTCCCGACACCCGGCGGTCCCCACAGGATCAGGCTC
>SCVU01000189.1 GCA_004296785.1 Planctomycetota bacterium | reverse complement strand
CGACAACATCGAGGGCATCGTGTCCGGGCGCATCGTCGGCGGCAGCCTCGCGCTGCTGTGCCTGCTGAAGTGGGTGTCGTGGACGGTCGCGCTCGGCAGCGGCACGTCGGGCGGCACGCTCGCGCCGCTGTTCACGCTCGGCGGTGCGCTCGGCGCCGGCATCGGCGCCGCATTCGCCGCGATCCCGGGCAGCGGCGTCGATCCGCGCATGGCCGCGCTCGTCGGGATGGCGGCGATGTTCGCGGGCGCGTCGCGCGCGCTGCTCGCGTCGGTCGTGTTCGCGTTCGAGACGACGCAGCAGCCGTACGGGATGCTGCCGTTGCTCGGCGGCTGCGCGGGCGCGTACCTCGTGTCGTGCGCGTGCATGCGCCACTCGATCATGACCGAGAAGATCGCGCGCCGCGGTGGGCGCGTGCCGATGGACTACGTCGCCGATCACCTCGAGCGCGTGCTCGTCGCGGACGCGTGCTCGCGCGACGTCGTCGTGCTCGACGCGGAGCGCTCGCTCGCCGACGTGCGGCTGTGGATGACGGGCCCGGACCCGCGCGCCGCGCATCAGGGCTTCCCCGTGCTCGCGCGCGACGGCCGCCTGACCGGCGTCGTCACGCGTCGGCAGCTGACCGATCCGCGGCGCGGGGGCGAGGAGCGCGTCGGCGCGCTCGTCGAGCGCGCGCCGATCTGCGTGCGCGACGACGCGACGCTGCGCGAGGCGGCCGACCGGATGACGGATGCGCGGATCGGCCGCCTGCCGGTGCTCGACGCGGGGACCGGGACGCGCGTGGTCGGGATCCTGACGCGCAGCGACCTGCTCGCGGCGCACGAGGGGCGGCTCGAGGCCGCGCACGCGACCGGCGTGGAGCTGCGATTGCCGTTCGGGCGCGGCTGAATCTGGGCGCGAGAACCTGCTACGCTGCTGCGGCGATGGCCGAGCCGAGCCCCAGCACCGCGCAGCGCCTGCCGCCGCGCCGCTCGTTCCTCGAGCAACTGAGCGGTCTGCTGAAGGCGCTCGCGCTCGTGCTCGTCGCCGCCGTCGCGGCGTACTGGACGTGGTGGGCGCGCGTGCAGTTCAACGAGCAGCGCCGCGAGATCGAGCTGCGCGAGGAGCGGATCGCGGCGCTCAACGTCGAGCTCGCCGCGCGCGACGCGCGGATCCAGGAGCTCGAAGCCGCGCTGCGCCTGCTCAAGGTCGATCACCGCGTCGCGCGGCTCGAGGTGCTCGCGCAGACGCCGTCGACCGACGGCAGCGTCGAGACGAAGCTGCGCTTCACCGAGCTGCGTCCGGACGGCGCGCCGCTCACGGCGCCGCTCGAGCTCGCGGTGCGCGGCAAGCGCGTCTACGTCGAAGCGCTCGTGATCCGCTTCGGCGACACGTACGTCGAGCGCGGCGACGCGCTGCGCGGCACGTCGGTGTGCCTGTTCCAGCGCGTGTTCGGCGATCAACAGGAACCCGCGCAGGGTCCGAGCCTCGACGCGAGCGGCCAGCTGCCGCGCGCGTACGCGGACGAGGAAGGTCCCGACGCGTTCTATGCGGACCTGTGGACGCACTTCTGGGAGTACGCGCACGATCTGCGCGCCGCGGAGGCGAAGGGCGTGCGCGCGCTGCAGGCGGAAGCGCCGTCGATCGAGGCGCAGGTCGGGCGCAGCTACCGCCTCGAGCTGCGCGCCAGCGGCGGCCTGCTGCTGCAGGCCGAGTAGCGCCCCGCGCGGGCCCCGAACCGACATCGGCGGCCCTAAGCCCAGCGCGCGGGCCCGCTTGGCACCTTTTGCCTCGCCCTGACGTTACCGACCGACCGGTTTCTCGATCCGGTGGCAGGATGAAGGAGTCGGCGGGCGCGCAGTGACGCCGACCGAGCGCGGACCGGTCGCGCTCGCTGCCTGGTTCCGGAGGGAATCCAATGAACTGGAGCTTGATCCTGTTTCTCGCCCTGATCGTGCTGATGGTGGTCGCACTGGTGGCCGGCGTCGCGTCGACCGGCAAGGAGCGCCTCGTGCCGAAGCGCACCACGCGCGCCGCGTCCGGCGCGCGGCCAAGGGTCGGTCACTGACCGAGTCGACTCGACCGACCCGCAACGAGCTCCCCCCAGCCCCGACGCGCACGACGTGAGTCGTGCCCGCGAACGGTCAGCGCTTGCGACCGGCGATCG
>SCVU01000188.1 GCA_004296785.1 Planctomycetota bacterium | reverse complement strand
ACCGGAGGAGCTCCGGCACCGCCCGCGGGGACGCTTGCGCGTCGCGTCGAGGAACGCGCTCTAGTTCGCCTTCGCGCCGACGTGCTTCGGACCCGGCAGGACGCCGAGCTGGGCCGGGGTCGGCTCGTGCTCCGCGGGGATCACGATGCTCGCCTTGAGCAGGATCAGCAGCTTGCGGTTGCTGACGTAGTTGCCCTTGCGCTCGAAGAGGAAGGAGAGGAACGGGATCTTGTTGAGGAACGGGATGCCCGAGCGCTGATCGGTCGCTTCGTGGATCTTGAAGCCGCCGAGCAGCACCGTGCCGCCGTCCGGGATCGGCAGCGTCGTGCGGACGCGGCTGATCTCGAGCTCGGGGAGCTGGATCGTGACGGCCGTCTGCGAACCGAGGCCCGTGGCGAGCTCCGCGATCGGGCGCTTGAGCTCGGCCACCGTCGGCCGCACTTCGAGCGTGATGAAGCGGCGGTCGGCGGAGACCACCGGCTTCACGTCGAGGATCACGCCGTCCTGCACGACGTCGATCAGCGGGTCGGCGATGCTCGCGCCTTGCGCGATCTCGATGTCGTAGTCGCGCACGTAGGCGACCTGGTTCAGCACGGTCAGGTTCGCGCGGGCCGTGTTGAACACGAGCACGCGCGGCGCCGTGACGAGCTGCACGCGCTCGCTCTTCGAGACGGCGCGCAGGATCAGCTCCATCTCGAGGTCGTTCAGGAACGTCCACTGGAACGACATGCCGCCGGTGGCCTTGAACTCGTCGTTGCCGAGCTCGCTGTCGTACAGGTTCTCGAGGTGCGCGGCGTACGAACCGTCGTTGCCGTCGTCGTAGAACAGGCCGTTGCTCGTGTCCTGGCCGATCTCGGCGCCGAGGTCGTTCTGCGCCGACGCGTCACCGAAGTCGTTGAAGCTGCCGTTCGTGCCGAGGCCCGGCGAACCGAGGCCGCGGAAGTCGACGCCGATGTCCTCGAGGAAGTTGTCCTCGACCTTCAGGAAGCGCGCCTGGATGTCCACCATGATCCCGGTCGCTTCGCGCAGATCGTTGAGCAGCGCTTCGATCTTCGCGTGCACCTCGGGCGTCTGGTTCACGATCAGCGTGCCGTTCGAGATCTTGAGCGAGTTCGCCGCGTCGGCGTCCCAGCTCGCGGGCTCGACGTTGCCGCGGATCATCTGGTCGAGGCTGTCGGCGGTGACGACGAGCGCCTCGCGCTCCTCGACCTTCTCGTCCGACTTCTCGAGGCCGTTCGACGGGATCACGTTGATGTCCGTGCCCGGGAAGTCCTGGATCGCGCGGATGAGGTCGTTGACCTCGTACATCATCAGGACCTGTCCGCCCTTCATCTCCTCGGGCGTGACGAACTTGACCATGCCGTCCTCGACCTTCCACTTGACCTGCTCGCGCATGTCGGCGATCAGGTCGAGCACGCTCTTCACCGAGCGCTCGCGCGTCTCGAGGTGTACCGAGGTCGACTCTTCGTCGAGCTCGCGCACCTTCGGCGACAGCAGGAAGTTGATGTTCGTGTAGTTCTGCAGGAACGACGCGACGTCGGCGAGCTTGGCCGGCTCGTCCGACTTGCCGAAGTGCGGCGCGATCTGGATGTCGGCGAGGCGACGCAGCACGTCGTTCTTCTCGGCCTGCATCGACGGGTCGTCGGCGCTGAACTCGGGCGGGTGACGGCGGATCACCTCGGTCCAGCGCTTCGGATCGTCGAACACGATCGCGCTGCTCTGCGGCGTCGCGCTCTGGTCGAGCTGCTCGAACGTGCGCAGCCACTCCTCGCGCATCCGGCGCAGCGTGACCTGCTCGAACTTCTGGTGCTTCGCCGCGTTCGAGATGTCGACGAGCTCCTGCGCGACCGGATTGCCCGCGTCGGCGAGCAGGATCTGGTTGCCGAGCTGCGCGGCGAGCGCGTAGTCCTCCGACTGGAACGCGCGGTAGGCGTCCGTGTAGATCTGCTTGAGCTGGTTCTCGCGGAAGTTGCGCTGCTCGGCCTCGGCCTTGGCGGCCGCGGCCTGCGCTTCGGCGAGCTTCTGCTTCTCGGCGCCGGCGCGCGCTTCGTCGGCCAGGCGCGAGGCCGTCTGGATCTTGTTCGCGACGATCTTCTGATCGATCGAGCCGCCGGCGAGCAGCGGGTTGAAGCGCAGGATGCCCTCCGCCTCGCGGTACTGGCGCACGGCCTTCTCGTGCTCACCGGCGCGCAGCGCCGCGTCGCCGTCGAGCATCGCCTGCTCGGCCGCGAGGCGCGCCTGCGCGTTCTTGATCATCAGGCGCTGCGTCGCGTCCTCGACGCCCGCGGCCGCCAGCGAGTAGTCGTCGCCCATCAGGCGCTTGACCTTCGCCATGCGCGTCATCACGACCTCGCGCTGCGCGCCGGGGTCGCTCGCGCCGCGCAGCACGTCGTAGGCCTGCGCGTATTGCTCGAGCGCGCCCTGGAAATCGGCCGAATCCAGGCGCGCGTCGCCGGTGCGGACGAACTGCGCGACGAGCTCGGTGCGGCGCTGCTCGAGCAGCTTCAGGTGGTCCGCGCGCTGCTCGAGCGACGGGGCCTGCTGCGCGCTCGGCGCGTTGGCGGCGTTCTTCTCGCGCGCCGCTTCTTCGCGGGCGGCCTGCTCGCGCGCGGCTTGTTCCGCGAGGGCGTTGGCGGCGGCCTGTTCGGCGGCGGCTTGCTCACCGGCAGCGCGCTCCGCAGCTGCGTTCTCGCGCGCGACCTGCTCGCGAGCGGCCTGTTCCGCCGCCGCGCGCGCCGCGTCGGTCTGCGCCTTGAGCGCGGCTTCGCGCGCCGCTTCCTCGTCGTTCGCCGGCGCCGCTTGCGCGTCGCCCGCGGCCGGGTCCTGGACGCCGGTCGTTTCGTCGGTCACGCCGGCGACCGCGTTGTCGGCCTGCTCGGCGCTCGGTTGTTCGGCCGCGCCTTCCGCGCCCACCGCGCCCGCCTCACCGGCGGCCGGCGCCTCCCCCGCGATCACTGGGGTGGTGGCGCTGTCGTCGCCCTGCGAGCGGCAGGACCAGAACGCGGCGCTCGCGAACACCAAGGGGAGCAGGTAGCGGAGTCGCATGTGGGAGACGGATGCTGCTTGGGGAGGGGGGCTCGAGGATGAACGTGCAGCGCGTGGAGCGGCTGGCCGCGCCAGTCCGCCGCGCTCGCATCCCGGACCTAGGTGAACGATCGGGCGCCGCATCGCAATGCGGAGCCCGAGGGGGCGGGGAGCATACCGGTCACGCTAGGGGGGGTCAATCAGCGGGGTCAATCGGCGGGATCCAACGGCGCGCGGCTCGGCGGCGGCGATCGGCACGAGCGTGGACAGCGCCGTGGAACCCTCGGCGCGGAGCTATCTCCGGCCGTCGCCGCGGTTACCCGCGCCGCTCAAGACGCGGCGCCGCGCGGCGGCAGCGCGAGACCGATCTCGCGCATCGCGAGCTGGATGTCCTGCCAGCAGTCCTTCTTCGCGCTCGGAGTGCGCAGCAGGAACGCCGGGTGGTAGGTGACGACGACCTTGAGTTCGCCGCGCGCGCCGGGGCGCCGGTGCACGCGGCCGCGCAACTGGCTCATGCCCGCGTCGCTGCGCAGCAGGAAGTGCGCGGCGTGCTTGCCGAGCGCGATCGCGATCTTCGGCTGCAGCAGCTCGATCTGCCGCTCGAGGAACGGCGTGCACAGCTCCTTCTCCTCCGGCGCCGGGTCGCGGTTGCCGGGCGGCCGGCACTTCAGCACGTTCGCGATCGCGACGGCCGAGCGCTCCAGGCCCATGCCCTTCGTGATGATGTCGGTCAGCAGCTGACCGGCGCGGCCGACGAACGGCACGCCCTGCAGGTCTTCCTGTTCGCCCGGGGCCTCGCCGACGAACAGCACGCCGGAGCTGCACGTGCCGTCCATGAAAACAGTCTGCGTTCGAGTTTCACAGAGAGCGCACGCGCGGCACTGCGCGACGGCGGCGCGCAGGCTCGCGAGATCGGCGCAGCCGGGCGCGATCGAGGCGGGGAGCGCGGTACCGGAGGTGGTCGGCGCCGCGGCCGGTGCGGCGATCGGTGCCACGGTCGGTGCCGCGACTGGTCTCGCCGTCGGCGCGGCGGCTGGTTTCGCCGTCGGTGCGGCGACCCGCGGCTGCGGGACGAGCTCGATCGCGGCCGCCGGCCTGCGTTCGCCGTGGAAGCGCCGCCGCCCGACCTCGCGGCGCCAGCCGTGCACGAGCGCGGCGAGCTCGGCGCGCGGATCGATCGGCTCCTCGCTCACGCGCGCCATTTCAGCGCGCCGCGCGCGCCCCGCAAGTCGAATGTCCGCCGAATCGGGATAGATTCGGGGGTCCGACGATGCGCGCGCGCCTGCCACAGCTGTCGATCTCGCTGTTCGCCGTCCTCGCGGCGTGCTCCGACGGCGGCGCCGTCGCACCGAGCCCCGCGGCGACGTCGGCGGCGGCCGCGCCCGCGCTCGGCGTCGACAAGCGCCTCGGCGAGATCGCGGCCGCGCTCGATGCCGGCCGGCTCGACAACGCGCGCGTGCTGCTCGCGCAGCTCGGCGACGGCGCAGGTCCGACCGCGGCGCTGCTGCGCGCGCGCCTCGCGCTGTTCTCGCGCGACAACATCGGCGCGCTGCGCGAGCTCGAGGCCGCGCGCGCCTCCGCGAGCGGCGCCGGCCGCGTCGACGTGCACGCGACGGCGGCCGAGCTGTACTGCGCGCTCGGCAAGCTCGACGCGGCCGAGGACGAGATCCGCGCGGGGCTCGCGCTCGACGCGGAAGCGCCGGTGCTGCTGCGCGCGCGCGCGCTGCTCCTGTTGTCGCGGCCCGGCTCGGCCGAAGCAGGCTTGGATCTGCTCGAGCGCGCGCTCGCGCGCGAGCCCGCGCTGCCGTTCACCGCGGCGCTGCGCCGCGAGGCGCGCCTGCTCGCCGCGCGCGCGAAGCTGCAGCGCCAGGACGCGGCCGGCGCGCTCGCGCTCGTGCGCGCGGTGCGCGCGAGCGAGCCGTCGCTCGGCGCGGCGCGCGAGCTCGAGGCCGAGGCGCTCGCGGCTTCGAAGGATCTCGAGGGCGCGTGCCGCGTGCTCGAGGAGCTGCGCGCGGACGGCGCGGATCCCGGGCTCGCGCTCGCCGACATGCACCGGCGCGCGGGCACGCTGTGCCTGCTCGAACAGCGCAAGGACGCGGCGCTCGAACACTTCGCGCGCGCGCGCGAGCTCGGCGCGACGGCCGCCGAGCTCGGCACGGGTGCGGAGCTGTTGTTCCGCGCGGGTGCGGAGGCGACCGAGGCCGGCTTCGGCAAGTTG
>SCVU01000187.1 GCA_004296785.1 Planctomycetota bacterium | reverse complement strand
CTGGGCGCGGCCTTCGAGCCACGCGCCGGTCTCCGAGCGGCGCCGCCGCGCGCTCGCGCTGTGGGCGCTGCTCTCGCTCGATCCGCACGACGAGCTCGAAGGCGTGCCCGACGCGCTGCGCGAGCGCACGCTGGAGCGGCTGCAGGGCGCGGCGCAGGCGGCGCGCAACGTCGAGGAGGAAGTGATCAGCGGTCGCTACGCGTGGATCGACGCGCTGGTCGCGCGCGCGCGCGGCGCCGCGCCGCGCGCGGGCACGAGCCGCACCGATCGCATCGACCGCGTGCTCCTGCACCCGGTCGCGGGCTTCGCGCTGTTCCTGCTCGCGATGCTGCTCGTGTTCCAGTCGCTGTTCGCGGGCGCGGACCCGGCCGTCGGTGCGATCGAGTCGGCGCAGGCATGGCTGCAGGACCAGGCGCGCGCGCTGCTGCCCGCCGGCCTGCTCTCCGATCTCCTCGCCGACGGCGTGATCGGCGGCGTCGGCAGCGTGATCGTGTTCCTGCCGCAGATCCTGCTGCTGTTCTTCTTCATCGTGCTGATGGAGGACACCGGGTACATGGCGCGCGTCGCGTACCTGATGGATCGGCTGATGAGCCTGATCGGACTGCACGGCCGCGCGTTCGTGCCGATGCTGTCGGGCTTCGCGTGCGCGGTGCCGGCGATTCTCGCGGTGCGCACGATGGAGCGGCGCCGCGATCGGCTGCTGACGATGATGGTCGTGCCGCTGATGACGTGCTCGGCGCGCCTGCCGGTGTACGGCCTGTTGATCGCCGCGCTCGCGCCGATCGGCGGCGGCTCGTGGTGGCAGCAAGGCGGCCTGATGGTCGCGATGTATCTGTTCAGCACCGTTCTCGCGCTCGTCGCGGCCGCGGTGCTCGGGCGCACGGTGCTGCGCGGGCCGAAGGTGCCGCTGATCCTCGAGATGCCGCCGTACCGGATGCCGCACTGGAGGAGCGTGCTGCGCTCGCTCGCCGAGCGCGGCCGCCAGTTCCTGTCGGAGGCGGGCACGAAGATCCTCGCGTGCTCGCTTTTGATGTGGGCGCTCTTGTACTTCCCGCGGCACGACGCGCCGGCGAGCGAGCCGGTGGCGCTCGCGGCCTCCGAACAACGCGCCGAGCAGCTCGCCGATTCGTACGGCGGCAGGCTCGGACGCGCGATCGAGCCGGCGATCGCGCCGCTGGGCTTCGACTGGAAGACCGGGATCGGGCTCGTCGGCGCGTTCGCCGCGCGCGAGGTGTTCGTGAGCACGATGGGCGTCGTGTACGGCATCGAGGGCGACGTCGACGAGACGTCGCAGCCGCTGCGCGACAAGCTGCGCGAGGAGCGGCGGCCCGACGGCTCGAAGCTGTTCACGCCGCTGTCGTGCCTGTCGCTGATGGTGTTCTTCGCGATCGCGTGTCAGTGCATGAGCACGCTCGCCGTCGTGCGGCGCGAATCGGGCTCGTGGCGCTGGCCCGCGTTCCTGTTCGCGTACACGCTCGTGCTCGCGTGGCTCGCGAGCTTCGCGGTGTTCCAGGGCGGCAGGTTGCTCGGGTTCGCGTGAGCGACTGAGCTAGGCTCGATTCACGGCCGGCAGCGGGCGCAGGGGCGCCTCGTGGACTGCAAACCCACCGGGCTCGCCAAACAAGCGGGCCGCTCGGTTCGATTCCGAGGCCGGTCTCTTCACCCCGGCCTCTCCGTCTCAGTCGCCCTTCGCGCCGGAAAGACCGCGCTGCAGGAACTCGACGAACTCCTCCGGATCGCCGACGACCGCGTGGTCGAGCCGCGAGAGCTCCTGCTCGGTCTTCGAATCGATCACGAGGTAGTACGGGTTCGCGCGGCTCTGCGTGAAGCGCTTCTGCAGCTCGAGGATCTGCTCGATGTTCTTGCGGCCGTCCGTGTGCAGCCGCGCCTCGACCACCTTCTCCAGCTCGATCGCGACCTCCGGCCGCGGGAACACGGTGAGCTCCATCTGCCGGCAGTTCACGCACGTGTGGCCGGTGAAGTTCAGGAACAGCGGCACGCCGCGCGCGATCGCTTCGGCGCGCGCCGCGTCGTAGTCGTCCTTGATCACGAGCGCCCGCGAGCCGGCGTCCGAGGCGACCGCGCCGACGAGCGTGTTCGAGTACGGCGGCGCGAGCGCGGTCATCACCCGGTCGAGGCCGTTGCCGAGCGCGCCGTACAGGCAGTAGATCGCGAACAGGAGCGTCGCGACGCCGAACGACATGCGCGTCGGCGACACCTCCGCCGGATCGCCCTGCAGGCGGATCACGCCGAACAGGTACAGCGCGGCGGCGAGGAACGTCCCGAACCACAGGAACAGGAAGAGCTCGCGCGAGAGGAACGCCCAGTCCCACACGACGTCGGCGTTCGACAGGAACTTCAGCGCGGCCGCGAGCTCGACGAAGCCGAGGAAGACCTTGATCGAGTGCATCCACTCACCCGAGCGCGGCATGCTCTTCAGCTTGCCCGGCACGAGCGAGAGGATCACGAACGGCACGGCCATCGTCGCGCCGAACGTCGCCATGCCGATCGCGATGCGAGCGAGGTTGCCGCCCTGTGCGCCGGTCGCGAGCAGCGTGCCCACGAACGGCGCGGTGCACGTGAACGACGTCACGGCGAGCGTCGCGCCCATCAGGAACACGCCGAACACGCCGCCGACGCTCGACGCGCTGCCGGCGGCGTTGAGCAGGAAGCGCGGCGGCTCGAGCGTGAACGCGCCGAACAGCGAGAACGCGAACACGACGAACACGGCGCCGATCAGCAGGTTCGTCACCGGGTGCGTCGCGAACGGGATGATCACCGAACCGAACAGGAGGCCGATCAGCACGAAGATCGCGACGATGCCGAGCCCGTACATGAAGGACAGGCCGAGCGAGCTCGAATGGCGCGCCGAAGCCTGCTTCGTGAAGAACGAGATCGTGATCGGGATCATCGGGTAGGTGCACGGCATCACCAACGCGAACAGACCCCAGAAGATCGCGGCGAGCAGGAACGCGCCGAGCGGTTGATCGGGAGTGCTCGGTTGCGGTGCCGGCTCCGGCGCGCCGTCGGTGCCGCGCGAGCCAACGATTTCGGGAGCGGGCGTCGGAGCCTTCGGCGCCGCCATCGCCTTGTCCCAGTCGGCGAACACGTCGCGCGACTTCGGCGGCTCCTCGGCCTCGAACGTGACTTCGAATTGCTCGCAACCATTCGGGTCGCAGACCTGGCCGTCGACGGCAGCTCGGATGCCCGTGAGCTCCGCGGTCGCCGGACCGGCGCCCTTCGCGTGGAAGCGCACGGTGCCCGTGTGCTCCCAGACCCAAGTCCCGAGTCCTTCTTGTTCCGCGCGGTGCGGCGTCGGGAACACGACGGGCTCGAACACGAAGCCCTCGCCGGTCACCGTCGCGCTCGTCGGGTACGCGGCCGCCTCGGGGTGCCCGAGGTCGTCCTTGTGGTGATAGATGTGGAAGCCCGCGGGGATCTCGAGCTCGAGGACCACGCGCACTTCCTCGCCGACGCGCTTCGCGTACAGCGCACCTTCGACGCCCGCGGTACCGAACTGCGCCTGTGCGCGCGGCGCGCAGAGGGCTGCGAACGCGAGCAGCAGCCATACGAGCCAGGCACCTGATTTCGAAACGGACATCGGCATGGGGCTACGCACGGAGAGGCCGCTGCGTGAGGAACGGGCGGGAGAGGATAGCAGCCGCCGCCTCGCTAGCATGGCCTACAGACCGCGCTCCCGCCCTCGAGGCCCAACCATGCTCGAACGCAACGTGAACACGCATTGGCATGCCCTGTGGCTCGCGCCGCTCGCACTGATCGGCGCGCTCGTCGTCGCCGGTCCGGCGCAGAGCCCCGCTCCCGCCGCCGGTTCCACGACAGGCGCGAGCGCCGCGCAGGCGCCGGCGAAGCCGACGGCGAAAC
>SCVU01000186.1 GCA_004296785.1 Planctomycetota bacterium | reverse complement strand
CGAGCTGTCGCGCACGAGCTCGTGCTGGCCCGACGGCACGTGCGCGCCGGGCAGCCTGCTCGACGAGATCGACTACTTGTCCGGCGTGTCGGGCGGCGCGCTCGGCGCCGCGTACTACGTGCTGCACCGCCCGGACACGTCGGACGCGACCGAGCTCGACGCGTTCTTCAAGCGCTTCCGCGCCGCGATGCGCAGCGACTTCGAGGAGGACAGCCTCGCGCGGACGTTCCTGCGCTTCTACTGGGTCCCGCTGCTGTTCACCTACTACCACCGCGGCCATTTGATGGCGAGCGTGTTCGACGCGAGCTGCTTCGACGGCCGCACGTTCGCCGACCTGCCGCCGCCGCGCGCGCCGTACCCGGAGCTCGTGATCAACGCGACCTCGTACTCGAGCGGCCAGAAGTTCGTCATCACTCGGCTGCCGGTCAGCGCGTTCGACGACTCGCTGCTGTTCGCGCACCTGCGGCAACTGCGCCTCTCGTACCAGGGCTTCTTCGAGGGACACCAGCCGCTTTCCAACCGCGGCTTCGACACGATCGACAGCGATCTCGCGCGCTATCGGATCGCGCTCGCGGTCGTCGCGTCGGCCGCGGTGCCGAACCTGCTCGGTCCGATGGTGCTGCGCGACCGCACGCGCGCCGACAAGACCTACGAGGTGCTCGGCGACGGCGGCATCTACGACAACTACGGGCTCGAGTCGCTGCTGCAACTCTTCGCCGCGCGCATGGAGGCCGAGCCCGGCCTGCGCGCGCGCATCGTGCTGGTCGACGGCAGCGGCTTCTTCGGCGAGGAGAGCGCGCGGCGGCGCTACACCGACGCGGGCTACGCCGATCGCACGTACTCGATCGCCGCGCAGCGGACGGCGAGCTATGCCGAAGCGGTCTGCGAGTACATGCGCTCGTACGTGCCGCCCGGATCCAGCGAGTCGCCGTACCGCAATCTGCGCCTCGACGTGATCTCGCTGTACCACCAGGGGCAGACGCTGCCGGAGGATTACGACGGGAAGCCGGCGCCGAGCGCGGAGCTCGCGAAGGAGAATCCCGACGTCGTCGTGCGCTTCCTGTCGGACTTCAACCGCGAAGTGCGCGGCATCGGGACGCGCTTCAGCATCGGCAAGCGCGAGGCGAACCTGGTCAAGGCGCAGGCGAAGCGCGTCGTGCGCGAGGTGCTCGGCGGCGGGTGAGAGCGTCGCGCGGCCACGTCGGCGCGCGCGGCGAGAGTTTCAACCAAAACGCGCGCGCGATTCGCCGGCCCGAACGCGCGTGTGCGCGCGCACTTGGCGCGTTCCAACGCAGCGGTTGGAACTCGGGGACGAGCTGCGGACGCTCCCCACGCCAGTTCGCATTCGCGCAGCCCCCGCGCGCGTCCCACCTCGCGTCGTGTCGAGACGCGAGGCGCGCGCATGTGCACAGCGAGGCCGGACTCCAGGACCGCCATGCCCTCGTTCGCATCGCTTCGACCCGCTCGTTGGACGAACTCCGCGGCCGCGTTCGCGCTGTGCTGTGCCGCCGCGCACGCACAGACCGCGCCGTACCGGCTGAAGGACAACATCGAAGGCGCCGTCGTGAAGTTCGCGACGTTCCCGGTGCGACCGATGCTGCTCGATCCGCTCGGGCGCATCTGGGTCGTCGATCACCACAGCAGCAAGCTCTCGCGCTTCACGCCGCCGGTCGACGCGGCCACGACCTACGACGTACCGGCCGATCCGGTCTCGGTTGCGTACTGGGACGGCGCGACGAGCGCACCCGAGGACGACGAGGTGCTCGTCGTCTGTCAGGCCAGCTGGGCGATCGCGCGCGTCGATGCGACCAGTGGCGAGATGAAGAGCGTGATCCAGTTGCGCGAGTCGGACGGCCCGATCGCCGGTCGACCCGTGCGCATGGGATCGATGGCCGAGCCGGCCGACATCCTCGTCGACGACGCGCCGCCGTCCGGTGAGAACGACCGCGCGTTCGTCTCCTGCATCGGCGGGAACTCGGTGCTGCAGATCGATCTGGTCACGGGCCAGGTCGTGCGCGTGTTCCGCGAGGATCGGGCGCTCGGCCTCGACACCGAGTTCCAGATCAAGTCGCCGCTGTTCCTGTCGTTCGAACCGGCCGCGCTCGGGGAAGCGCGCCGCGTGCTGGTCGCGCCGCTGCAGTCGGGCAACAGCTCGGCCTGGCTCGGCGGCACGACCGGCGGCGTGAGCGTCACCGACCTCGTCGCGGCAGGCTCGCCGCTGCCGGACGCCGACCTCTTCCGCATCACGCCGGTGAGCGCGGCCACGCCGAACGGGCTGGTCGAGGTCGTCGCGCGCGCGACCGGCACGCTGCTGTTCGCGCACGGCGTCAACCCGCTGCCGACCACCGCCGGACATCAAGAGCTGTGGCAGCTCAACTCGGACGCGCAGAACAAGACGACCGGGCTGCAGGGCGAGCCGGCGATCGCCGGCAAGTTCTCGTTCAATCGCATCACGCGGCTGCGCCTGCCGCTGGCGGCCAACGGCGCCGGCATCCCGAACGCGAACGCGACGTCGATCTCGCTCGACCCGCCGGCGATGACCGGCGCGAGCGGCGGTTCGATCACGACGCAGACGACCGTCGGCCAGCCGTACTCGATCGCGTTCAACTCGAGCTACGGACAGGCGTTCGTCACCGGGCTGCTGACCGACAACGTGATGATGTTCGACAAGAACGGCAACACGCTGACCGAGTGGGACGTCGTGACCGGTGGAACCGATCGCGCGATCCCGCGCGCCGTGCTGGTCAAGGCGACGACCGGCCTGCGCAGCGGCGACGTGCTCGTCTACTGCTGGGGTGACAACAAGGTGCGCGAGTACCACTACGCGCTGAGCCAGACGCCGCAGGTCACGCACACGCGCACCTACACGCTGCGCGCGGATCCGGCGACGGTCGCGGTGCGCGCCGGGCGCTCGCACTTCTACGACGGGACGAACTCCGCGTTCGGGAACACGTCGTGCGCGACGTGCCACGTCGAAGGCGGGACCGACTTCCTCGCGTGGAACCTGTCGAACAGTCCGCTCACGGTGTCCGGGACTCCGGCGACGCGCACGATCGACGACAAGGGCGGGATGGTGACGCAGACGCTGGTCGGACTGGAGCGGCTGACGCCGTTCCACTGGCGCGGTGAGCGCACGCTCGACAACTTCAACGAGTTCGCGTTCCACGGACTGCTCGGCGGAGCGCAGCTCGACGAGCAGCAGTTCGACGAGTTCGAGGCGTTCCTGTTCTCGCTGCACAACCCGGCGAATCCGAACCAGCATCGCGAGCGCATCGTCGACGGCACGCAGGACTTCGCTTCGAGCGTGACGCACAAGTACCCAAACGCGGTCGACGGGCAGGATGCGTTCTTCGACGAGGACGTGTTCAAGGGGCACTTCCGCTGTCTCGACTGCCACGCCGCGCCGACGGGCACGATCAACGACGTCAACACCGAGGTGCTGATCGGCGGTCGTCCGCGGCTGTCGCACCTCAAGCCGAGCCCGTTCCACGAGCTGTGGCGCAAGCAGTCCACGACGGCCAAGATCGGTGCGTCGCTCGACGCGGACGAGCGTCGCGCATTCCTCGGCTCGGGCTTCGGCCACGTCGGCGCGTTCGACGACCTGTTCGACTTCCACTTCATC
>SCVU01000002.1 GCA_004296785.1 Planctomycetota bacterium | reverse complement strand
GGCGCTGAGGCCGAGCTCGGGAACCGCGGTGCTCCAGCGGAACGGCTCGCCGCCGTCGTCGGTCGCGCTCGAGCCGCCGTCCGTGTCGACGAACGCGCGCGTCGAGCGCAGCCAGATCGCGCGCTCGAGCGCGTCCGAGACGTCGAAGTTGTGCTCGGCGATGCGCGGCAGCTCGAGCGCCGCGCGCTCGGCGGAGAGCGGATCGAGCGGCAGCGTGATGCCGATGCGCACCTGCATCGGCCCGTTCGGCGGCACCGGGAAGCACTGCAGCCGCACGCGGTCGGGACCGCACTGCGTGACGAGCGCCGGGTCGAGCCGCTTGACCTGCACGACGTCCTGGTAGGCGCCGCGCACCTGCGCGTTGCCCGCGAAGGCCGCCTCGCGCTCCTCGCCGTCGATCCACAGCGTCAGCCGCGACACGACGGCGCGCGGCGGCAGCAACAGCTCGGCGCGCGCCTCGGCCGGCGCGTTGCCCGCGTTCGCGAACGTCAGCGTCCACTCGAGGTAGCCGGTCAGCGCGTCGGGATCGAGCAGACCGTCCAGGCGCGAGCCCGACAGCGACAGCTGCGCGACGCGGCCGCCGATCTCGACGCCCGCGCGCTCGTCGCGCTCGTTGCGCAGCGAGCGCGTGCGGCCGAGCGCGAGCCACGGCTCCGGCGCCTCCGCCGCATTGAACGACTTGCCGGTCGCGAGCCAGTACGCGGAGCGCGCGCGCGAGCGGGCGCCCTCGCCGCGGCCCGTGACGCCGAAGTCGCTCTCGAACGGCGGCGCCGGATCCTCGAAGTAGCAGCGGTCGAGCAGCGCGCGCTCGGGGATCACGTTGCGCAGCACCCACAGGCCGGTCGCGCGTCGCGCGGCGTCGTCGCCGAGCGCCGCGTCGATCGCGTAGCCGGTCGCCAGGCGCGGGATCCACGCGGTGCCGACGATCGCGAGGCCGGCCGCGAGCCCGAGCGCGAGCGGGAAGCCGCGCGGCGCGAGCGGGCGGTGCGTCGCGCGCGCACAGACGAGCAGCGCGCCGAACGACAACAGCGGCGCGAGCGGCAGCAGGCCGAGGCCGGCGGCGAGGACCGCGATCATCGCGAGCGGCGTCGCGACCGCGTAGACGAGCGCGTAGAACGCCGCGGTCACGAGCGCGAAGCCGATGCACGCGCGCAGCCGGCGGTGCGCGCGCTCGCCCTGCGGCGGTCGGAACGACGCCCACGCGCAGGCGAGCGGAACGGTCAGGATCCACAGCGCGTGCAGCGGCGTCGGGATCGGATCGATGCGCAGTTGCGCGTCGCTCGCGTGCGCGAGCAACTCGACGGCGAGCGCGAGCAGCGGGAGGAAGATCCCCGCGAGGAACACGTAGGCCGATGCGATGCCGCCGGGTGAGTACGCGGGCGTCGGGCGGGTCGGGGACGGTTCTCTCGCGATCGCGTCGGTCATCGTCGGCACCTCCGTTCGCCCGCGCGGGAATGCGCGAGCGGTTGACGAAGGTCCAGGCTAGGCACGGCGGCGCGCGAGCGCGGTCACCGCGGCGTAACCCGTCGCGGCGCGAGTCGGGCGACGCGTCGCGCGGGGCGCCACGCGTTGCGTCACGCGTTGCGTCGTGTCACGTGTCGCGTCACGTATCGCTCGAGCGCAGCGCCCTCAGCGCAACGGCTTCCAGATGCTCGCGTCGGGCTTGTTGCCCGTCAGCGTTTCGATCGCCGACAACAGCAGCTGGTCCTCGCTGACCGCGAGCTTGTCGCGCTGAGTGCGCAGCACTTGATCGACGAACTCGACCGAGGGCAGCAGGTCGAAGCGCCACGCGCCGCCGCGCTCCTCGAAGTGGTACCTCTCGCCGGTCGGCGCGCCGGCGGCGAGTACGACCGCGACCGCGCGCGGCGGAGCGAGCTCGATCGCGCCGAGCGAGGCGCGCTGGATGCCGGCCTTGCCGATCCAGTTCTGCGTGACGGTGTGCGCGAACAGCGCGCGGCCGTCCATCGTGCCGAGCTGCGCCGCGGGCACGCGGACGCGCAGCAGCAGCACCTGCAGGCGATCGACGAGGCGCAGCGCGCGGACGTCGGCTTCGCTGCCGACGAGCGCGACGTCGCGCAGCGATTGGTACAGCGCGACCGTGCCGTCCGAGACGAGGCTCGCCGCGCGCGGACCGTCCTGGTCGAGCAGGCTCTGGCGGTAGGCGGCGAAGCAGTCGAGCACGGGCTGCGTGCTCGCCTGCTGCGCGACCGGCGCCGGTGCGCTCGCCGGCGCCGGGTTCGCGGGCGGCGCATTCGCCGGCACTGCGCTCGCGCGCGGCGGAGCGACCGCGACCTCGCGCGCGTCGCCGCACGAAGCGAGCGCTCCGAGCGCACACAGCGACGCCGCGAACGCGAAGCGGCGCATCAGAACTTCCGGCTCCGGTGCAGCACGCCCTCGAGCGTGCCCACCGTCTTGTCGCGCTCCGGATCCGACAGGTCGAGGATCTCCTGCAGCGCGATCCCGATGTGCGGGATGTACATCTCGATGTAGTTGCGCTTGTCGTACTCGGCCTTCAGCCGCTTGCCCTTGCGGATGTACATCCCGAGCTTGCGCCCGCACTCCATCAGCGCGAGGCGCAGCTCCTTCTGGATCTCTGGATAGCTCGCGATCGCCTCCTTCGACTCCGAGGTGAACGGCACCCACACGCTCGCGATGTGCACGAACACGGCCATCGGACCGAGCGGCAGCGCGCCCTTCGGCTGCTGCAGCCCGTACGCCTTCCAGTTCGTCGCGATCACCGCCTTCGTCACCGCGCACGCGGCCTGCTGGTGCAGCAGCGGCACGCGGTTGGCGAAGCGCAGCACGCGGATCGGCTCGTCGGCCGCGCCGACGAGCTCCTCCGACAGCGCCTTGGTGTCCTTGCGCTTCTCGATGCGCCCCGCATCCGTCAGCTCGAGCCCGACGCCGCCCGGTTTCCCGTACGCGATGCCGACCTCGATCTGGAACGGGTTGCCGCGGTACACGGCGGGCGGCCGCGTCGTCGCCTCGTAGAAGTCCGCCTCGATCTCCTTCTTGAGCCCCGACAGCACGAGCTCCTCGCCGATCGGCGAGATGCACGCGGTCGACGGCGCGCTGATCTTCGTCTTCTGGATCGCGTCGTGCAGCGCCGCCGCCTCTTCGCGCGCGATCCGCGACGGATACGCCTTCTCCGAGACCTTGGCGAGCTTGCAGATGTCGGCGACGACCTTCGGACCGACGCGGCTGAACTCCTCCTGCAGGAAGCCCGACAGCGAGCGGCACGTCGTGTCCTTCAGCATCATGATCAAGCGGCCGAGCTCGACGCCGTGCGGGTGCGGCTGGATCTCCTCGACCGCGGGCGGCAGGCTCTTCGTCGCTCGCTCGTACGTGACGTTCTCGGCCGGCGCGTCGCCCGAGCCCGGCGCCTTGTAGTGCAGCGTCAGGTGCGGGTTCGCGATCGCCGACAGCTTCAAGTACATGTCGACGGAGCGCTGACCCTTCTGGTACTTCGCCTCCATCTCGATCTCGACGCGCGTGCCGTGCTCGACCGACTTGCCGTCGCGCTCCCACTGGATCACGTCCTTCGCGTGGATGTCCGGCTTGTTCTCCGCCGTGTTCATCGACAGCACGAACTCGTGCGCGTCGGCCTTCTTGCCGGTGCGCGACACGATGCGCATCGGCTTGCCGGTCGTGAGCTGCCCGTACATGCCGGCCGCACTGATGCCGATGCCCTGCTGACCGCGGCTCTGCGACAGCTTGTGGAACTTCGAGCCGTACAGCAGCTTGCCGAAGACCTTGCCGATCTGCGCCTCGACGATGCCGGGGCCGTTGTCCTCGACGATCATGCGCCAGCGGTTCTCGCCGGTCTGCACGAGCTCGACGGTGAGCTCGGGCAGGATGCCGGCTTCCTCGCACGCGTCGAGGGAGTTGTCGACCGCTTCCTTGACCGCGGTGAGCAGCGCCTTGAGCGGGGAGTCGAAGCCGAGCAGGTGGCGGTTCTTGGTGAAGAACTCGCTGACGGAGATCTCGCGCTGGCGCGTCGCCATCTCGTCGGCGGAGGCGCGGCGGCGGGGAGCACTTGATTCGGCGGACGTGTCGGGCTTCTCGCGCTTGTCCTGCTTGTCGGACTTCTCGGCCTTGTCGGACTTTTCCGCCTTCTCGGGCGCCGTCGATTCGCCCGCGTCGTCGGCCTTCGCGCCGCGCTTGCCAGCCTTCTTCGCCACGGTGTCGCTCGGGGTGGGTTCGGCGAGCTCGGGCTCGTCGAACAGGGTCTTGCCGCTCATGGCTCGCAAGCTACCGCAGCGGGGGAGGCGAAGGAATGGGCTCGCGCAGCCCGCGCCGCGCTAGGGCGTCTCGCGCTCGAGCTGGACGACGTGTTCGACGAAGCGGCCGGCGGGGATGTCGACGTGCTGCGTCGGCACAGTGCGGAAACCCGCCAGCTGCGGATACTCGAACGCGTAGCGGCCGGGCGCGTCGACGGTGATGTGGAATCTGAACCGGTCGCTTCGCACGGCGACGACGCGGCCGACGTCGGGAGGCTGATCCAACCATCCGTGCCACCGGTTGGGAAACGGCATGTCCGCGCCACCACTCTGCATGGAAAGCACGACGCCGCAGGCGCGCTGCAGGCGCGCGACGTGAGCGAGCGGCGCGGCGGTCGCGCCGAGGTCGAGTCCCACCTCATACGGGACGTGCTCGTCCGTGACGATGCTGACCGTGATCTTCGCGGCGGGCACCTCGACGAGGCGGCCGCGTCCCGACGGATGCGCGACCGAATTGGTCGTCGTTTCGATGTGCAGCTCGCGCGGGCCGTCGAGCCACCACGCCACCGTCGCGTCCTCGATGTCGAGGCCGGTTGCGGCGTCGACCGCGATCACCTGCAGCTGAATCGGCGCAGGAGCAACGAGCTCGAACTCGTTCGTGCGCCCAGTGCGCACTTCGACGAGCGTCGAGAGCGCCGGTCGGCTGATCTCGAGTTGGTACCATCCGACGGGCACCTCGCCGAGCGTCCATTCGAACGTCGTGTAGCCGTCGCGGCGCGTCGGCGCGCGTCGCGCGAATCCGGTCTGACGCGAGCCGAGACCCGGCACGACCGCGTCCTGCCGCGTCAACGTCACGCCGAGCTGCATTTCGGCAAAGGTGACCCAAGCGTCGGGTACGAGCACGCGGCCGCGCACCTCGGCGCTCGCGATCTGCGGCTCCGCTCCGAGCGCCAGCACGAGCTCGGAACTGACTCCAACCTCGATTCGCGCGCGCGCCTCGGCGAGGACGAGTGGACGGCTGAACCACTCACCGAGCTCGGCGCGCAGCGTGTACTCGCCCGGCGCGAGTCCGGCGAATGACGCGGCGCGGCCGACGACGAGCGGCATCGCGGAGACCAGGAGGCGCGGATCGGCTTCGTACAACCGCAGCTCCGCCGCGTCATTCGGCACCGGACCATGGGCGGTCACGATCAACTCACCGCCGCGCTCGAGTGCGATCTCGCGAGCACCGCCGGTCCACAGATCGATCTCGACGCGCTTCCACGCGAAGCCAGGTGCTCCGACGAGCACGGGCAACGGCCGGTCGCGGCTCACGAGCACGAGGAGTGCGTCGATGTCGATCGGCGACGCGAGGTCGTGTCCGAGCTCGTCCCCGCCGAACGGGTTCCCAGGATGCACGACGTTGGTGAACGAGTGCTCGCCATCGCGCACGAGCGTGACGCCCGACAGCGGAACGCGCGAGCCGGCTTCGACGACCGTCAAGATGGACGGATGCGCGGCGCGCGCGCGCAGTGCGAGCGTGTTCGATGCCGGCCACGGTGCGCGCTCGCGCGGCTCACTCAGCGTCACGACTTGGTTGTCGCACTCGAAGTTCTCGATGCTGACGGCGTCGACGGAGCTCGCGTTGGTGACGACGACCTGCCATGCACCGCTCTGAATCCTCACCGGATGGTGCCAGCCGCGGCCTCCGGTCCACGCGACAAGCGAGAAGCTGCCGCTCTGCGCGGGCAGCGGGCGGCCATCGGGGTCGTTGACGATGAGCGTCCCTTCGATGACACGCGTGTCGGGCCGCGCCAGCGCGAGCGGAATCCCATCGGTGCCGACGGCATCGGACCGCTCGGGATCCGGCACGGGCGCGCGCTCGCTCGGTTCGGCAGCGATCGGTGCCGGCGGCTCGCCAGGCGTCAATGCCGCATCGGCGATCGGCGCGCGCTCACCGCTCGACGCGCGCGCGTCGACGTCGCTCGCCGTCCGCAGCGGCCGCAGGTACCAGATCACCGCGACGAGCAGCGCAGCGACGAGCGCGATCATGCGCAGCGATCTCCACGCCGGCCGCTCACTCATGTCGGCCAGCTTACGCGAGCAGCACCGCTACGGGTTCTCACGCTCGAGCTGAATCACCGCCTCGGCGAACTGCCGCGCCGCGACTTCGATCCGCGCCGCCGTCGGCTGCTTGTATCCGGCGAGCTTCGGCAGCTCGACCTCGTACGTTCCCGGCTCGCTGACCATGACCCTCTGGTCGAACTCGCCGAACTGGACCTGCCGCAGCTTCCCCGTGCCGCTCGCGCATTTCGGTTCTGGGAGCCACCCGGGCGGGAACGGGATCGGCGTCGCTCCGTCGAGCATGCGCAACGCGAATCCGCATCCGGGCTCGAGCCGCACCGTGTGTTCACACACGCCGCTCGCGAGGTCGAGGTCCTCCGAGTGCGGCAGGTGTGTCGGCGGGGCGATGTAGAGCTGGATTGCGCCCTCCGGCGCGCGGATCCGATAGCCCCGACCCGACGGATCGCGACGCGCGTTCTCGAAATCCCGATGGTCGATCCCGGCCGGCAAGCGCACGTTCCAGTTGACGCGGTCCGTGACGATCTCCTCGCCGGTCGCCGCGTCGAGCACGAGCAGGTGCAGTTCTGCCGGGGGCGGCACGACGAGCTCGAAGTCCTCGCGACCGCCGGGCGGCACTTCGATCAGCGCCCTGAGGGGCGGATCGGCGAGCGCGAGCGCGTAGCGGCCGACCTGGACGTCGCGCGCCGCCCAGCGCAGCTCGAGCACGTCCGACTCCGCGGACCCCACCGGCGTGCACTGGTAGTGGCGCCGCGTCTTCGCGCCGTCGAGCGGTGCGTCGAGCAGTTCGAGCGCGACGTCGACGCGGTTCTTCTGCCACGCGGTCGGCAAGAGCACGCGGCCGCCGGCGTTCACTTTCTCGACGGGCGCAGCGGCGCGGACCTCGAGTGTCGCGTGCGCGCGCTCGCTGGCGCGGATCTCGGTGTCGACGCGTCCGAGCTCGTTCGGCTTCGGCAGCCAATCGCCGATTTCCACGTGCAGCGACAGCGGGCCGGGCGCGAGCCCGGCGAGCGCGTACGTCGTCACGCCGGCTTGCAGCGGAAGCTCGACGTGCGGCACGAGTGATCCCGGCCGCCGCGCGCGGATCACGGAGTTCGCGGCGTTCCCCGCTCCGAGGACGGTGAGCTCGAGCTCTCCGGCGCGCGGCAGCGCGACGCGCCGCTCGCCGCCCGCCGCGAGGTCGATCTGCAGCGCTTGCCACGCATAGTCGCGCGCGCCGACGAAGGCCCTCCACGGGTACTCGGTCGGCAGCGGCACGCCGAGCTCGCCGAGCCGGATCGGCGAGCGCAGTTCGGTGCCGACCCCGCGCGCCGCGTGATCGTTGCCCGGGTGTTCGAGGTTGGGATCGCCGGTCGTGTCGGCGGCAACGAGCGCGATCGCCGACAGGTCGGTGCCGGTCGCGGCGTCGACGACGCGCAGGATCGTCTCGCGCGGGAGCTGCGCGCGGATCACGAGCTCGCGCTGCGGCGGGATCGGGATCACGCCAACGGGCTCGACGACGATGGGCCGCCGCGTGCCGCAGCGGACCGAGTGCACGCTGATGCCCGTGATCGAGTCGGCGTCGGCGAGCGGAGTGCTCCAGACGCCGGCGTGAACTTCGAGCACGAGCTGCGGAATGAACTGCTTGCCGCGGCGCGGCAGCAGCGTGAACGAGCCGTCGGGTGGCGGCAGCTCGGCGCCGCCGACGTCGAGCAGGATCAGCCGGCCGCGCAAAGCCGTCGCGCTCGCGTCGAGCGGCTGCGCGGGCGCCGGCGCAGCCTCGGCGGCAAGCGGCAGCGTCTCGCGCGCAGCGGGCGCGGCGTCCGTGGCGCTCGCCACCGGCTCGAGCGGTGCTTCGGCGCGCGGCGCTCGGTGCTCGGCGACTTCGCGGTGCGCGATCGCGCCGTCCGGAGCTCGCCGCGCGAGCAGCCACAGCGCGGTTGCGGCGACAGCCGCGAGGAGTGTGAGCAGACCGAGTGCGAGCTTGGCTCTTCCCATGCGTCGACCGGATCAGACGCTGGTTGGGTTCAGAGCTTCCCGGCGAGCGCGAGCGCCGCCGCGAGGCCCGCGCCGAGTCCGACGAGCAGGACGAGCGGCTTGCTCGAGAGGCAACCCCACTTCAAGTAGCGCTGCTGCAGGCTGCCGCCGCACTTGGGGCACAGCCGCGGCGTCGGTTGCTCGAGCGCGACGCCGCAGTGCACGCACTTGTCGGTCTTCAGGATGCGCGGACTCACACGCGCAACTTAGCGCCGCGCGGCGCCGATCGGAAGCGCGGCGGGCGACAGGTTCGCCTCGCAGCGCCCGAGCGCGGCGGCCGCGTCGCGGAACGCGAACAGCGCGCGCCGCATCTCGTCGGAGCCGAGCTCGTACACGCACTCGCGCGCGAGGTAGTCGCGGCACGCGTCGGCCGGCAGCTTCCACTCGCGCGCCGCATCGAGCGCGAGCTCGTCGGTGCGAGCTCGGCCGCGCGCGCGCGCCGTCGCGAACTCGGCCGTGCGCTCGTCGATCGGCGCGCCGGCCGCCGCGACCCAGCACGCGAACACGAACGGCAAGCCGGTGCGCTCGGTCCACGCGTGCGACGGGTTGAACGACGGCGGCGCCCCGGGCGCGAGCGCGGTCCGCAGCGCCGCGTCGCCGATCTGCAGCCAGGCATCCGCGGCCGCGGTGCTCGGATCGGCGCCCGCGGCGAGCTCGATGAGCTGCGGCCGCCGTCCGAAACGCGCGGCGAGCTCGATCTCGACGAGCACGGCGGAGGTGCGGCTGGCCGGATCGAGCGCGATCGTGCCGACGCGCTCGAGCGGCACGCGCAGGAACAGCTGCACGCTGCGCACGGTCCCGCGACCGGCGACCGCGAGCTCGTCGACGTAGCGATAGCCCGGCCGGCGGAACAGCTCGATCGACGAGACCAGCGCGGCGTCGAGCGCGCTCGTTCGCAGTCCGTCGACGAGCGCGGCCGGCACGGCGCGTCGGTACTGGATCCCTCGCACGTGCTCGAGCCCGCTGTCGAGCGGTCGGCCCACGAGATAGGGAACACTGCCGATGCGCATCGCGGCGCTCTAGGATACGCCGCCGATGACGCTCACGCCCGCGCACTTCGACGTGCTGCCGCTGCGCGGACACGCGTTGCTCGACAGCGGCGACGCGTGGAAGCTCGAGCGCTACGGCGACTGCGTGCTCGCGCGGCCCGATCCGCAGGCGCTGTGGCGCCCGCGCCTCGCGCGCGACGAGTGGGAGGCGGCCGATCTCGTGTTCGAGCGCGAGAGCGATCGCGGCGGCACATGGCGCCGCGGCGCGCGCGCGCGCCGCGACACGCCGCAGCAGTGGACGGTCGAACACGAGGGCGCGCGCTTCTTGTGTCGTCCGACGCCGTTCAAGCACGTTGGCTTGTTCCCCGAGCAAGCGGTGAATTGGCGCTGGCTGACCGAGCTCGCGCCGCGCCTGAAGCGGGGGAGCGAGTCGCCGAAGCTCTTGAACCTGTTCGGCTACACCGGCGCCGCGAGCGTGCTCGCGACGCAGGCCGGCTACGCGGTCACGCACGTCGACGCGTCGCGCGCTTCGCTGGGATGGGCGCGCGAGAACGCGGCGGCGTCGGGACTCGCCGACGACGCATGGCGCGTGTTGCTCGAGGACGCGCCGGCCTTCGTCGCGAAGGAGCGCCGCCGCGGCGCGCGCTACGCGGCGGTGCTGCTCGATCCGCCGCACTATGGGCGCGGGCCGAAGGGGGAGAAGTGGCAGCTCGAGGAGCAGCTCGCCGCGCTCGTCGACAACGCGTGCGCGCTGCTCGAGGAGCGCGCGGTGCTCGTGCTGTCGACCTACGCGGTCGGCTGCTCGCCGCTCGCGTTCGCGAACCTGCTCTCCGATCACGGCGGCGCCGGCGCCGTGATCGAGGCGGGCGAGCTCGTGCTCGCCGAGGAGCCGCGCGCCGGTCTCGCCGCGCGCTTGTTGCCGTGCGGGTTCTGCGCGCGGCTCGCGCGCGGCCTCGCGTGAAGGACGCGTGATGGACGAGCCCGCGATCCTGCACGCGGACAACCACGTGCTCGCGCTCGCCAAGCCCGCGGGCCTGCCGGTCGTGCCCGACGCGAGCGGCGACGCGAGCCTGCTCGACTGGGCCAAGGCGTGGGTCAAGCGCGAGCACGCGAAGCCGGGCGCCGTGTACCTCGGCGTCGTGCACCGGCTCGATCGCCCGGTCTCCGGCGTCGTCGTGTTCGCGCGCACGAGCAAGGCGGCCGAGCGCTTGAGCGCGCAGTTTCGCGAGCGCGGCGTCGAGAAGGTCTATCTCGGCGTCGTCGAGCGCCGGCCCGCTTCCGACGCCGGCCGCGTCGAGCAGTGGCTCGACAAGGACGAGTCGCGCAACGTCGTGCGCGCGTACGCGGCGCCGCGCGCGGGCGCGCTGCACGCGCTGACCGAATGGCGTTGGCTGCGCGGCGACGGACCGGCGCTGCTCGAGCTCGCGCCCGAGACCGGGCGGCCGCACCAGCTGCGCTCGGCGTGCCGCGCGCTCGCGTGCCCGCTGCTCGGCGACCTGAAGTACGGCGCGAAGGAGCCGCTCGCGGACGCATCGATCGCGCTGCACGCGCGGCGGCTCGCGTTCGATCACCCGACGCGGCGCGAGCGCGTCGTGCTCGAGGTCGAGCCGCCGCAGCGCGCGTGGTGGACGCTCGCGCGGCGCTAGCTCAGGCTTCGCGGTTCGAGCGCCACATCCCGTGCAGGCGCGTCTTCAGGCCGAGCACGTGGAACGGCACGCCGCGCGTGCCGTACAGATCGAGCCCGCCCTTGACCGGATCGCGCGCCAGCGCCTGCTTGAGGATCCGCTCGGGCCGCATCGGGAACGGCGCCGCGGTCGCCTTGCCGAGCGTGTAACCCAGCCGATCCAGCCAGCCGAGCAGTTCCTCGGGCTTGCAGCCGCGCAGCGCGTAGGGCCAGAACTCCATCAGCAGCGCGCACTGCGTGCTCGCTTCGACGAGCTTCTGCGCGCCCTGCAGTGCGAGCCACTCCGAGCCCTGCGTGTCGATCTTGATCACGCGGAACGGGCCCGACAGGTGGTCGTCGACGCGCTCGATCGCGATTGCGACGGTCTCGGCGCCTTGCATGTCGGAGGGCACCGCGCCGTCGACGACGCGGTTGTCGCCGTGGTTGCCGCGCGCGAGCGCGATCGACGCGCGGCCCTTCTGCGCGCCGGCCGCGAACGGGTAGAGCTTGCCGATGCCCGGCCCGCGGCGATTCGCGTTCGAGATGTTGCGCTCGGCGATCGCGGCGATCGCGGGCACGGGCTCGAACGCGTGCACCTCGGCGCCGGCGAGGATCGCCTGCACGGCGAACCAGCCGATGTTCGCGCCGAGGTCGAGCACGCGCGCGCCGCGCTCCAGGTGCGCCTGGAACAGCGCGGTCTCGTGCGGCTCCCACGCGCCTTTCTCGATCGACGGGCCGATGATCGTGTCGCCGTCGATGATCTCGAACTCGAAGCCGAGCGACGGCACGCGGACGGAGCGGGTGCGGAACTCCATCCGGCGGACTGTACCGATCGCGCGCGGCGCGCACAAAGCGAGCGCGGCGCGCCGGAGCTGTTCGCTCCGGCGCGCCGCGCGTTCCGTTTCCTACGACCGACCGCTTACGGGCAGTTGTGAATGTGGATGTCGATCGCGCCGTCCGTCAGACGCAGCGGCTCGACGTGCGTGAAGTTGTAGTACAGCGCCTGGCCGTACACGTGCACGTCGATCAGCGACACGTCGTTCGGGATCGGCTCGTTGAAGGTCACGACCGAACCCGGGATCGACGGGAAGTTCTTCGGGCCGTCGAGCTGGAAGAACGCCGGGTCGATCAGCACGACGCCGTCGAGCACGGCCAGGTTGGCCGGCGCGAGGGAGAAGTACGCAATCGCCTTCGTGTTGGCGTTCGCCGTCTGCGGGTTCTTGCACGCCATGATCGCGTTGCCGCCGATCTTGCCCGTGCCGCCGACCGTCAGGTCGCCCTTGTTGATGGTGCCGCCCGAGCCCTGGCCGTACTCGCTCGTGCCGCCGGCGCAAGGCGGCGGATTGTTGTCCATCCACATCTTCATGTAGAAGGACGCGATGCCGACCGTCGTGAACGAGAGCGTGCCTTCGAACGTGCCGTTGGCGAGGTAGCGGTCGAACAGGTCGACGTTGCCGGCGCCCGACGACGCGACGGGGATCATCAGCCAGCCGAAGCCCGTGCCGCCCGTGCCGGTGATCGCGGTCGGGATGCGGTAGCTCCAGCCGATCGGACCGGTCGGAATCGTCAGCGGCGAGCCGGAGATGTCGACGTTCGCGGTGAAGGCCTGCAGCTGGCCCGCGACGGACGAACCGCCGAGGGGCCCGATCACGTACTTCTGGATCAGCGTGCCCTTCACGCCGTAGGGACCACCGACCGTCGGGTTCGTGCCGCTGTAGAACGCGACTTCGATGTTCGCGCCGACGGGGTTCGTCATGTTCGCGCACCAGCCGATGGTGAACTGCGTCATCGTGTTGGTGCCGAAGGCGCCACACGGCGCGTAGGTGCCCCAGTCGACGTACTCCTTGCCGAGCTGCGTCGTGTTCGGGCTCGTGGTCGCGGACAGTGCGCCGGAGCCGTTGTCGTAGCAGACCGTCGACGCGCCGTCGGCGCCGCTGGCCGGTTGCGCGTACGTCCACGTGCCGGTGGCGACGTGGAAGGTGCCCACGTGCGTCACGGGGCCGGAGTAGGACTGGATGTCGCGGTCCGCTTGTGCGAACGCGGCGCTTCCGACGACCGCGGCAGCGGCCAGGAGGAGGAGCTTCTTCATGTTGTGTTGGTGGATGGACAGAGCGGCGGTGAGCCCCGCTCGACGGGTTGAGTTCAGGCAGTTCGTGTTTGCGAACCCCTCCCTTCGTCCGACGGCACGGGGCCGCAGGCTCTCGTGGGGGAGGCAGAACCCCAGGATAACGGACGCATTTCGACCCGTGTTCCCGAAAACGGATTCCCGGCCGCCGCGCCGCGGCCGGGAAATCGATTCCGCTGCGCTGGGCGCGCGCGCGTCAGGGCGTCGCGGGGCGCTCGAGCAGACCCGGGTGCAGTTCCCACCCGTCGTTGTCGATCCACTGGCCGCTCGCCTCCCAGATCACGACGTCCTGCCCGTTGAAGTCGTTCGGCTGTCCCGACTTCCAGTTCGTGAAGGTCACCGCGCCGCCCGCGGTCCACTTGAACGTGCCCTCGGTGAACTGATCGTGGAAGCCGATCCAGACGTCCTGGCTCGTCAGCGGTGCGCCGAGATTCGCGCTCAGCCACGTCTGCAGCGCCGCGCTGTCGATCTTCGCGAGGTGACCGCCGTACTGGCGCGCCAGGCCTTCGCCGAAGCCCCAGTATCCGCTGCTCGCGCTGACCGCGTACTCCTTGCCGTTGCTCGGGTGCTTCTTCCACACGAGCGCCGGCGGCGGATCGGGCAGCACGAGGTCGATGCGCAGACCGTTCGACGCGCTGACGAGCTCGCTCGCGCCCGGATCGACGAACCAGCCCTGCGCGTACAGCGAGAGTCCGCTCGTGAAGCCGCCGTTGATCGTCGCCGGGCCGACCTGCGGGCTCGACGAGGCGACGGGGAACGGCAGCACGATGTCGAGGCTCGGCACGAGCGTGCCGCCGAACAGCGGGATCTGCGGGTTCGTCGCACCGACGATCAGGAAGCCGGTGGTCGGCGCGGCGATCGACGCGAACGAAGACGTGAGCCCGTTCGACAGTTCGTCGTAGGCGACCGCGTAGCTCGGCGTGCCGGCCGAGCCAGACTTCGAGTAGCCGAGGTTCGTGCTCGCCATCGATTCGAACGGCAGCAGGCACGAGTTCTCCGCGCGCGCGCGCATGTCCGCCACCGAGAACGGGTGGAAGTACGTCGTGACGTTCGACGTGCCGCCCGGGCACAGGTGGCAGTAGCTCATCACCGTGCCGTTCGTGATGCAGTTCTCCTGCGTCTGGCACTGGCCGAAGTAGCCGCTCGGCGCGCACTCGTCGGCCGGCGGGCAGTAGTCGTGCGTGTGCAGCGCGTTGAAGTTGTGGCCGATCTCGTGCGCGGTCGCCATGAAGTCCCAGTTCATCGGATTGACCGTGATCGGGAACGTGACGCCGCCGTTGATGTTGCCGGTGACGCCGTAGCAATAGTCGCCGACGCACAGCACGTCGAGCCACGCGACGCCGCCGCCGAGCCCGGCGCCGGAGATCAGGTGCCCGAGGTCCGCGTCGACCGGCAGTCCCTGCGTCGACCACTTCGCCTGCACTTCGTACAGCACGTCGATCGAGCTGCCACCCGCGTCCTGCGACGTCCACGGATCGTTGTTCGCCGTGTAGAACCCGAGGTACGGCAGCGCGAGCACCGTGTTGATCTGCTCGACGTAGCGCGCGCTGATCGCGCCGGTCAGCGCGAGCACGTACGCCTGCGCGGCCGGGAGGTCGTTGAAGATCTGGTAGTACTGGTAGTCGGTCTCGAACGCGATGCGGCACTCGAGCTTGGCCGTGGTCGCGTCGGCGCCGGACACGAGCGGCGCGGGCTTGCCGTGCACGGGCGCCGGCGTCGGCTGGCGCGGCAGTTCGTCGACCGCGCACTTGAACGTGTTGCTCATGCCGAGCGCGATCAAGCTCGCCTCGTCGACCAGCGCGTGCCGCGGCTCTGCCCACGTGCCGTCGACGCCGGGCTCGGCGATCAGGTGCAGCAGCCGACCACCGTGCGCGATCCAACCGCGCGTGCCGTGCGGCGAGAACGCGAGCAGCACGTCGGAGTCGCTCGCACCGGCGATGCGGCCCTTCCACACCGAGATCGCGCCGTCGAGCGCGCCGTCGCCCTTGGCGACCAGCGCGCCGTCGACCCACAGCTCGGCGTCGGGCGTGACCAGCGGCACGCGCTCGAGCTCGAGCGTGCCGAGCGCGCCTCGCTCGTCGAGCGGCGCGGCCGACAGCGTCAGCGAGTCGAACGCGCGCAGCGCGAGCAGCTCTGCCGCCGGCGCGGCGGCGAGGTCGAGGCCGGGCAGCGCGCCGTCGGTGCGCGCGAGCGGGAACGGCCGTGTCGCATGCTGCGCGGCGAGCGGCCCAGCAACGGGGGCGGCGACCAGGAGGGTGGCGAGGAGGACGCGGGGCGAGGCGGGGGTCTTCATGGGGAATGAAATGGGGGGATCCAGGCTAACCCGGGTCGGACGCGCGCGGGGCGGCGAATGTTCACTCGCCGCGCCCGGCCGGCGCCGCGCGCGCCGCGGTTTCCTGTTGGAGCCGCGCGGCGCGCGTGCTTCGATTCGCGCATGGAACGCTGGTCGATCGAGCTCGAGAAGGAGTACTTCAAGTTCTCCGCGGCGCACTTCCTGATCTTCGAGGACGGCAGCGCCGAGCGGCTCCACGGGCACAACTACCGCGTCTACGTCGAGATCGAGGCGCGCCTGTCGCAGCACGGGCTCGTGATCGACTTCAAGCAGGTCAAGCCGGTGGTGCGCGAGCTCGTCGACGAACTCGACGAGCACTGGCTCGTGCCGGGCGAGCACGCGGAGCTGCGCCACGCCGAGCGCGAGGACGGTTCGATCGAGGTGCGCTACCGCGAGCGGCGCTACGTCGCGCCGCGCGAGGACGTGATCGTGCTGCCGATCAACAACACGAGCGCCGAGAACTTCGCGACCTGGCTCGCGCGCGAGCTGCAGCGGCGCCTCGCCGCGCGCTTCGCCGACCTCGTCGTGCAGCGACTGCGCGTCGCGGTCGAGGAAACCGCCGGCCAGCGCGGCGTGTATCTCTACGAGCGCTGAGCCCCACACGCCGCGGCCAGCGACGTCCGCGAGATCGCGTCGTGCGACGCGTTCCACACCGCCTTGCCGTGCGCGAGCAGCAGCGCCTGCGGCGACTGGTGCTCGACGCCGGTGCGCGCGGACGCATCGCGCGCGAGCGGCCGCTCGTCGATCACGTGCACCCATGCCGTCGGCACGTCGGCGTGCGCGGCGGCGAAGATCTCGTACTCGCGGAACGCGCGCGCCGAGATCGGGCAGGTCGGCGAGTGCTTGAACAGCAGGAACAGCGGGGCCTGGAAACTGGCCTCGTACTCGTGCTTCGTCGTGATGCGCCGCGTCGTCATTCCGCGCAGCTTGGCCGCCGCGCGCGAGCGTGGCAAGATGGTGCGCTTCGATGAGCCTCGCACGCGTCGCGACCAAGGCCTCCTCGTCCGCGCCGGCCTCCGCCGCCGCGGCGGGCCCGGCCGTTCACGTGGTCACCTTCGGGTGCCAGATGAACAAGTACGACTCGCTGCTCGTCGAGGGCCGCTTCGTGCGCGACGGCTACCGGCTCGTCGAGCGGATGGAGGACGCCGACGTCGTGCTGTTCAACACCTGCGCGGTGCGCGAGCACGCCGAGGAGCGCGTCTACTCGTGGCTCGGCGAGCTCAAGCGCCGCAAGCGCGAGCACCCGGAGCTCGTCGT